>CANMHZ010000019.1 GCA_947497635.1 Helicobacteraceae bacterium
GAGCTCTTCCATAATAGCCTCAATCTCATTCGACTTCTCTGTCGTATTGTCACCACTATGGGTATAACGGTTAATCGTTGATTGAAGCGTATTGGCTAATTCATCAAGCTTCCCTTTGGCACTATCAATAAGGGCATGGTGATCAAAATGAATATTGTCTTCAAGATCATGAATTTTATCAATAATTTCATCTTGATGTTTGATAGCAAAGTATGTTGCTACACCTCCAACTACTGCTCCTAACAAAAGGCTTAGTGCATTGTTTTGATTCATGGTATTTCTCCTGTGATTAGTTTGATTTTTTTTTGAAAATTTTCGACACGGTACCGATAAGCAAAGAACCCAATGTAACTTTGGCAATGCCACTGGATATTTTCAAGACCACATCATGCACTTCATTGAGCGTTAACGCCATCTTGACGGAAAGAAATTTAAGCTCAGCTTGCACGTACGCCATACACTCATTAAACTGATTGATACTTTTACGTACTTCAAAACTCACTTGAACCACCACAATCGTAATAATAACCATACACACGGCAATAATACCCACAAAAAAAGTTATTAAATTACTCTCCATCCTCACACTCCTTAACTATCTGCGTCAACAATACTACTCTAATAATACTTAATTTTATACCATTTCATCACAAAAAAGAATAATTATTTTTGGAAATATTCTTTTTTAATGCTATACTCTATTTAATTTAATAAAAGGTCTCGTAATGAAACTCTCATCCCATATAAAATCGGAAGAGAAGCTCCGTGAGAGTGCCCAAATCCTTCAAAGCATTCTTGAAACTACCCTTGATGGATTTTGGAGTGTTGACTACCAAGGAAATTTGGTAGATGTTAATTCGACGTATTGCCAGCAGTCAGGCTATACGAAAGAAGAACTTCTGACTATGCAAATATCTCAACTGGATGCAATTCAAAGTCTTTTAGAGATCCAAGAAAATATGAAAATGATCATGGAGCAAAAACACACTCAATTTGAAACCAAACATCGTCGTAAAGACGGATCGATTTGGGATGTTGAAATTAGTATTACAATCTTTGATATTTCAGGCGGGCGGTTTTTCGCATTTCTAAGAGACATCACTCAGCGTAAAAAAATGGAAGAAGCTCTCCTGCAAAGTGAGAAGATGCTAATGATCAACTCACGCCAAGCCGCAATGGGAGAAATGATCTCAATGATTGCGCACCAATGGCGGCAACCGCTCAATATCATGGGACTGGCAATTGCCAATGTCCAAACAAAGCAAGCGCTAAATCTCCTCTCCCCCACGGAGCTTGAGAATAAGTTTGATATTATTTCCAGTAATATTTCCTATATGTCAAATACGATTGATGATTTTAGAGATTTTTTTAAGCCGGATCAATCCAAAGTGCAGATAACGATAGAGGATGTTATCACAAGTGCGTTGGATATTGTTGGTAAAACGTTTCAGAATGAGAATATCACTATAACGGTACACAATGACACGCATCGCTCTTTACTGCTTTACAAGAACAAATTGATACAAGTAATACTCAATCTTTTGAACAATGCTAGATACATCTTAATTTCAAAAAAAATCAAAGATGCTACTATTTCCATAACTGTTTATGAAACTGAAGAGGCGATAACGATTAGTATTTGCGATAATGGGGGAGGGATTTCCAAAAAAAATCTGGCTCATCTTGGGGAGCCCTATTTTACAACCAAAGAACTCAATGGGACGGGTTTAGGACTCTACATAGGCAAGACTATCCTAGAAAAATATTTTGCAGGAAAACTTACGTGGCACAATACCAAAAAGGGAGCCTGTTTTATAATTACAATAAGAGAAGAAATTATCTCTTAAAGCCCTTTAAGTTTTAGAGTCCGCTTGGACACCCACCCCCAATTTTATACTGCGAAAGCTCCATCCCTCTCACATCCATTACATGAACAGCGCACGCCAAACACGGGTCGAAGGAATGAATAACGCGAAGCACTTCCAATGGAGCAGAGGGATCGGAGAGTTTGAGACCGATTAATGACTCTTCATACGCACCTCGACTGTTTTTGGTATCTTTAGGGGAGGCGTTCCATGTTGTTGGAACGACCGCTTGATAGTTGGCGACTTTTGCGTCTTCAATTCGGACAAAATGACCCAATACCCCGCGCGGTACTTCGAAAAGTCCTCTCCCCCTTGCCTCTTGTGGCAGCTCTTCAAAAACATACTTCGTCCATGTTGTCTCATCGTAGTATTTGATATTTTCGATCAAATCACTCATCATATCGAACAAATAGTCGCAACAAATTTGCGCTTCAACGGCTCGTGCGGCATTTCGCCCTACTGTGGTGGAAAAATCAATCAGTTCCATCCCCGTTTTGGTCATAAACCGCTCCATATAAGGGAGTATGATAGGAGACTTTTTGGCAACTCCGATACACATCCGTGCCAATGGTCCTACTTCCATCACGGCACCATCATAGCGGGGTGCTTTTACCCACGTATATTTCCCCTCGCTTTTAAGAGTTCCATCATCATTGAGGTCGGTATAAAAGGGGGTTGTCTCCCCTTCATACGGTGAGAGGGGTGCATCATTCTCATACCATGAGCGCGATGCCTCTTCGGTAATTTTCGATTCATCAAAGGGCTCAATGTTCTCAAAATCATGCCCTCTCACCACACCACTTTCAAAAAGCGCATGCCCCTCACCAAAACGGTATCCGCCACACCCCATAAAGTTTCCGCTTGCACGCCCTTCGCCCGCATCAATCGATTCTCGATACCCATCCACAATCATCATCATATCGGGAATATACGCACGCTCGATAAACTCTCGAACTTCTTTGATAATAAAGAGAAAATCGTTCAACCGTTGAGGGTTGAGCATATCGGCGACGCTCGTCACCCCTCCAACGACAAGATTTTGAGGATGGGGGGTTTTACCTGAGAAAATAGCGACCGCTTTGGAGAGGTCACGCTGAAGGGTCAACGCTTCAAGGTAGTGGTTCATGTGGACAAGATTTTGCTCAGGGGTAAGTTTATACGCACTGTGTCCCCAATATCCGTTGGCAAAAAGTCCCAATCTCCCCGCTTTGACAAAACTGCCCAGCTTCTCTTGAACACTCTGTAAGTGCTCGGGTGAATTTCGGTAGGGATGGTCACACCACTCTTTTGCTTCCGCCGAGGCTTTGACACAATCGGCATTCAATGCACTGGTAATATCCACAAAATCAAGAGAATGGAGATGATAATAGTGGACAATATGATCTTGGACGAAAAGGGAAAGAGTCACTAGGTTGCGGATAATCTCGGCATTTTTGGGAATCGTGATACCGTACGCATCTTCCACCGCACTAATGGAGGCACGATAATGGACATTCGTACACACACCGCATATTCGTTGTGCAATCAGCCCCACATCTCTAGGGTCTCGCCCTTTGAGAATCGTCTCAATCCCTCGAAACAGTTGCCCCGATGCCCATGCTTCACGAATGATATTCTCCTCATCTATCTCCACTTCGATTCGCAAATGCCCTTCGATTCGGGTGATAGGATCAATTACAATTTTTCGATTATTACTCATTTGGCTTCTCCTGTAATGGTCGTTGATTGGCATACTCATCAAATGCGATTTTTCCTTGACCACACCCAAAACATCCGTGTCCTGCTTGTACGGGCCAACTCGTCCCCTCATTGAACTTCACGAGAGAACAATTGAGATCGGCATGCGGGCCTTTGCACCCCATTTGAAAGAGACACCACCCTTTTTTCGCCCCATCATCGCCCCATTCGAGAACAAACTCATCGGCATCATAATGCCCTCTACGCTCACAGTTGTCATGGACTCGAAATCCATACGCCCATTCGGGACGATTGTGACTATCAAGTTTGGGAAACTCATCGAACATAATGTAGTGCAAAAGGGTTCCTACAATATTGATCGGATTGGTAGGACATCCGGGGAGATTGACAATATCAGATCTTCCCAACGCTTCAGCAACCCCGACCGCACCTGTTGGATTGGGAGCTGCTGCCACAACACCGCCATCGTAAGCACACGATCCCACGGCGATGACCGCCAACGCATTGGCAGAAACACGACGAAGCAGTTCCAACCCCGTCTCCCCTTTGGCTCCGATGCGTAGAAATTTCCCATCCAGTCCCAACGGCACGGCGCCCTCAACAATCAGAAGATATTTCCCTGCATCATTAGCGATGATGGAATCCAACGCCATCTCCGATTGGTCTCCTGAAGCTGCCATAAGCAATTCATGATAATCCAATGAGATGTATTTGAGAATCAGATCATCGACACTTGGGTGAGCCGATTTGATAAACGCTTCCGAATTTCCACTGCAATCAGAGAGCTCAAGCCAAATAATGGGAATTTTATTGAGCTGTGTCACCCCCTCTTTCACTACCTCTTCGAAATCGGGATGTAAGTGCATGGAGGCGGTAATCATCGACACCCAATGATTAAACTCATGGTTCAAATCAAACGAAGTGATTGCCTCCTCAAAATTTTCCGTACTAAGTTGATTCTTCGCATGAAGTCGGTTGTATTTCTCGATTCGAGCACGAACCGTTGCAAGTTTCGCCTCTTTTGCCGCTGCTTCTCGTGCACACTTCAGTCGTGCCGCTTCGATGGGATCAACGGGGGTAGCTGTGATAATGGAGCAAATATCCTGCTTGCACCGTCCGCACGTTCGCCCTGCTTTGGAGTACGCTTTCAACTCAGCGAATGAAGTGACCGAATTTTCTTGGATAATCTCCACCAACTCCTGCTCATGCACCCCTTCACAGCTGCATATCAACCGCCCTTTTTCAGACATCAAACGATTTGAGTAGAGATACGCCGCATCAATGGGAGAATCATTTTCAATCAGTTTTTTCAGCGCAAGGAGATCAATATTCGTATTAATCCCGATAAACCGCTTCAGCCGATCACCATTGACAATATACTGATCGATTCGATTTTCATGAGAGATAAGAATCGTCTCATTTTCACTATCTTTGGGATTAAAATCGGGGGAACTGACATCAGCAAATAAGAATGACCCCACTTTAAGAGCATCAATAGAGACCTCTTCGGTAAAGTTGGCTTCTTTTCCCAACACATTGGCAATTGCTACGTCAGCTTGAATACTACACTCTTTGACCCGTCCTGCAATAAATCCACCCTCTCGTAACTGTGCCGCTTCACCGACACAATAAATATCAGGATTTGAGGTTTGCATCGTCTCATCGACCAAAATCCCCTTATCACATTCGAGAGATTCACGCGCAAAGGGGATATTAGGATCAATCCCGACACCGAAAATAATAAACGGATTATCAATCACCCCTTGCGTGGTCAAAACTTTGGTAATCGTATTGCCCTCAACCTCTTTGTCAACGATTTGATCGTTAAATCGGATACGAACGCGCCTATCCGCTTCAAAAATACAGCGTATCAGCTCCAGTGCCTCACGACTAATCACCTCGGAGTAGAGATAGTTTTTTCGCACCAGTAGCGTAATACTTTTAGGGGCATCGCTACGCATCAAGGTATCAAGCAACTCCAATGCGATAGGACCTGCTCCTACAATAATGACATTTTTCCCTATCATCCCCTGCGCAATGACTTCACAATCTCTCTGTGAGCGAAACGTTGCTGCATTTTGGATATCTGAAATATTAAATAACGTTTTGGGAAGTGAGCCTGTTGCAATGATGAGTTTATCGTAATGAAATGCACAATGCTGTGAAAAAATTCTCTTTGACTCCGAGTCAATCGCCGTAATCTTTTGGTTCAGCTCCAAGCGCACATTGGAGTTAAGCTCAAGGGTAATGGAATCGACACAGTTACAATCCTCTACTAGCTTACATAAATGGATGCGGTCGTAGGGAGGGTGTTGCTCTTCGGAGACGATAAGAAGTTCCAAATCGGGAGCTTGTTCTAAGAGGGTATTTGCCAAATAGACAGCGGCAATGCCACCGCCAACAATTACGATACGCATAGGGGTTCCTCACTTTTTATCTTTGATTTGGGTGTTTTTTTCGCTACTGCATAGGTCTCACGGCTTTTTTTGCACGCCTCTTCCCACACAAACCACCCCTCGTTAGCACTATCCTCTTTCACACCACTTTGCTGTTTTGTCTCACTTTGCCATAGCGCCTCTTGCGGTTTAGGGCACGCACGGACACATTCGCCACAATAGATACACAGCCACGGATTGTAACGGTACTCTTTATCTCCGCTCTCCTTTTGAAAGAAAAGTATCGCTCCAGGAGGACACACCTTCTCACATTTATCGCAATAGATACATGCTTCATGGTCGTGTTCGATCAGTCCACGATACCCGCTTGGCAAGGTAATCTCTTGGGCAGGGTAGTTGATCGTACGAACGGGTTTGAAAAGATTTTTAAATGCTTCGAGGATTGATTTAAACATCGTTGCCCCCTATTTCGCTGTGCAAGACATACACGGATCAAACGAGGCAAGGATGGCGGGAGCATCGGCGTACTGTGACCCCTTAAATACCTCCATCATCGCTGGAATCCCTGAAAAGGTAGGGGTCTTAATGCGAACTCGTTCAAGCATATTCGTCCCATTCCCCCGTACGAGATAAAAAAGTTCCCCGCGAGGCGCTTCAATACGGATAATATCTTCTCCCTTGGGCTTGCCTTTTACCTTCTCTTGTATCTCTCCTATAGGGAGATTATCGACAATATTTTGGCACATAGTAATGGAGTTAACGATCTCCCGAAGTCGGACAAAGTTACGGGCATGAATATCCCCCGTGGACTCCAAAATCATCGTATATCCCAACGCTTCGTAAGGGAAATCACTCGTCTCAGCACGAACATCGGTCGCCAAACCTGATGCACGAGCCAACGGTCCAAGGGCATTATAAGTATAGGCATCTTCTAAGCTCAACACCCCTACCCCTTTGTATTTGAGAGAGAGCGACCAGTTATTATCGAATAGTCCCGTTAATATCTCCATCTTTTCGGAGAGAATCGTGAGGTTTTTGCGTATCAAATCACACAGATCCGAGGTCAAATCACGGTTCACCCCCCCAATAGAGATATAATCAAACTGAACACGATTACCGCTAATTGCCTCTTGAACCTCCATCACCAGTTCACGATCCCCCATAATCTGCATAAAAAGCGCTTCAAATCCAGCGTTCTCTGCCGTATGTGCAAGACAAAGCATATGAGAATGGATGCGATCAAGCTCCACCATCAACATCCGCAAGTATTTGATCCGATCATTCGCCACATACCCCAACAGTTTTTCAACCGCCAATGTATACGAGAGGGAGTGGGTGATAGCGCAAAGTCCACAAACACGGGCAACGACATACCCCACTTGTTTGAACTCAAAACTGCGAGTACACGCCAGTTCAACCCCACGGTGAACAAATCCTACATCGGCATCAACTCCAATAATTCTTTCGTTCTCGCACTCGAATTTAAATCGAATCGGTTCAAGCAGTGAGATATGCTGAGATCCGAGAGGAATCTGTATCGTCTTTTTCACTCTTCACCCCTTAAAGGATGTTGGAGAGAATCTTCATCGAGATAAAGCCCTTTTTGCGCCCCCTCCACTGTTAATCCGAACATATCGACAATCTCTCGCTCCCCCATAATACTAGAGGGGATAAGTGCTAACACAGAGGGGATAGGTGTCTCATAATCACTAAGGGCATAATAGATAACAACCTCATCTTTGACCCCGTATTTGGAAAAAATCCATTGCAGTTCAATTTTCCCCTCCCCTAAATCAATACCGTTGACACTCAAAAAATGCCATTCTTTGGGTTTATAAAAAGCCTCTATATCCGAGAGGAGCGTGGGGAGTGTGGTTTCAATTTTCGTCATTATGTACCTTTTTTGCCATATTAAGGCGACTGAGTTTGTTACCAATTGTCTCGATTGCACCGAAAAGTTTGAATGGTTTTTCGATCTCTTTACTCTTAGCTTCGAGAATTTCTAACGCTTTCACCAATCCATCAATGATAAGTTGAGGCGAGGATGCACATCCAGGGACATAGACATCAACGGGGATATAGCGGTCAATCCCATCTTCTGTATTGACCATCCCCCGAAATACTCCCCCCGTTGCCGTACACGATCCCACGGCTACAACAACCTTGGGTTCAGGGATTTGAGTATAAAGTTCAACAAGACGTTCACGAGAACGATACGTAACAGGACCCGTCACCAAAAATATATCGGACTGCTTCGGGTTTCCCGTATTGATCACCCCAAACCGTTCCAAATCAAACTTCGGTGCCAATGATGCCAAAATCTCAATGTCGCACCCATTACAGCTTCCTGCGTTATAGTGTAAAATCCACGGTGATTTTTTACGAAACGTTGTAAAGAATTTCACAGCAGAACTCCTAAAATATTGATAATAGCCAAACTCATCGCCACACCATAAACGATTTTGAGCATATCCGCCGTATGGACACGGGCGGTCGCATTATCGACAAGATTTACCACTAAAAATGTTCCTGCTACCAAAACCGCCCCAAGCCAGTACGACTCACCACCAAAAAGGAAAACAAAACTATAGATGAAGATATATTCGAGAAAACGGGACATATAGAGAAATTCGTAAAAAACGCCACTGTACTCGATCTCGATCCCTCCGACAATCTCCTGATGCGCTTCTCCTACATCAAAAGGAGATTTTTTCACTTTAATAGGGACGATAATCAACAGTGCGACAAAAAGCAGTGGTAATTGATGCCAGTAACCGCCCCCTTGAAGAATCGTCGATATTTCAAAACTCCCCGAAATTAGATAAAAGCCAACCGCCACCACGATCAATATAGGCTCATACGCCACCACCATCAACAATTCACGATTGGCACCCAAATGGGAGTAAACCGAACGGACACTGTAACCCGCCAAAATAAGGAGGATTTGGGCAAAGAGGTGCAAAAAGATGATATAAAGGAGATTCCATCCCAAAAAAATCGCTGCGACGGTAAACCACAATACCAAGAAGTGGGCAACCGCCAACAAGGCATGAGGGGCATGGATGATCAATGTTCGCTTATCGAGAAGCTTAAACATATCATAAAAAGGTTGTAACAAGGGGGGACCTTGACGACGTTGCATCCTTGCTCGTAATACTCGCTCCCCTCCGTAGATCAATCCACCCAACAGCGGTGCTAGTAGTATCCATATCCACGTCATGATAAAACTCCAATAAAGGCTACTGCGACAAATAACATTCCAAAACTCCAGTAAATCATTTGCCGTACTCGTATCGACGGTTCATAATAGACCAATGCCGCATCGAAAAGCTCTTTCTCACCGCAATGGTAGGGTTGAATACGATCATACTGTTCCATCCTTTTCACCATAGAAGGCAATAGTATCACCACTAAAAGAGGCAGTGCCAGCCACGCGATAAAGAGATTCTTTTGGAGTACAATAAATCCAAGACTTACCGCAATACTGTACAGAGTAAGCAACCACAACGGGATACTAAAACCATACGGTAAATATTCTTTCTCAGAGGGGTGAATGTCGCAAGGGGACGAGAGAATCGCGGAGGCAACTTTGAAATACAGCAATACCAGCAAGGCACTCCCAATGACAAGGGACAACACCACAATTAACAAAAGAGGACGTTCACGAAGAAGCGATGAAATCGACGTTATCGCCAAAAGTTTCCCCATAAAAAGACCAAAAGGGGGCAATGTCAATGAGACAAATCCAAAGAGGATAAAGCCCACTGTTTTAGGAGCTCTATGCACCAGTCCTTTCATCTCCTCGATACTTTTAACATGATACTGTTTTTCCAATACCCCAGCACTAAGAAACAGCAACGCTTTTGAGAGGGCATGAAATACCATTAGCACCATAGCAAGCGTCATACTCTCTTTCGTTCCTATCGCTGCCAATGCCATCATCAGACCCAACAGTGCCACAGTGGAATACCCCAATATCTCTTTAAAAACAAAACGAGACAAGGCTAGATACGACGCTGCTACAAACACAAGAGCCCCCGTCACACTAAAGAAATTTCCCAGGAGTGTAGAGCCCAACACGGGTGCTAATTTCAAAATAAGATACGGAGCGATCTTCACCATCGTCGCCGAATGAAGCATCGCACTCACAGGTGTAGGGGCAACCATCGCCCCCAATAACCACCCCTCGAAAGGGAGTGCTGCCCCTTTTACCAGTGCCGAAAGAGAAAGTAACGCTACTGCAAAGAGAACCATCCCCCCCGAACTCTTCAGCAAGGTATCAAACATTACGGTTCCAAACCCTTCAATCGCGACCAATGCCCCAAGTAAAATTATAACGCCACCGATTTGATTCATCCACAGTGCTTTAAGTCCGTTAGCGCGACTGAGCGGATCATTACGAAAGGAGATCAACAGATACGATGCCAATGTTGTCATTTCAAAAAGGAGAAAGAAAAGGAGAATCGAATTGGCACAAACAATAAGGTTCATAATGGAGATAAAAAGGAGAAGTCCCGCGATGAACAGACTTTTTTTAGTCGCGGATACAGCCTCATCATGCATATAACGGACAGAATAAAGGACGATAATTCCCCCCACACCATTGATAATCAAAAACATAAATTTGGAGAGGTTATCGACGACGATCTCCGCTGATCCTGCTATTGGGGCAATAGATTCTACATATCCATATAAGAGCAGTTGCACCGCTGAGAGGAAAATTACGTTAGCACTTTTAAATTTTATCCCTTGATAAAGAAAATAAAGCAACAAAATAATATCCGCAATAACAACCAAAAGATTCATACTGTGGGAAAGCTGAAATGTCACTATTTCAGGAGAACTATAAAGTAAAAAAGCACTCACAGAGAGTATCACCAAAACAGAAGCGCTGATAAAATAGTGCACCCGCTCAAATGGAAGCAACAACGTAAAAACGGAAGCAATAATTGGAAGTAAAAAAAGCGTTGACATTATCACCCTTTCAATACTTAGTTTGGACGATTATAGCACACGTTATAGTGCAATCAAATAACCAAAAAGGGGATAGCTACTCATGCAACATCCGAATCAAAATATCCACCAAATGAAAATCAAGCTGATGCGACATTTCATGCTTAATGATCATAAGCGCCTCATAGCTTGTATAACTGTTTCGAAATGTCCGCTTCGTCGTTAACGCATCAAAAATATCGCATACCCCTATCATTTGGGCAAAAGGTGGGATCTCATTTTTCAAAAGCCCTTTTGGATAGCCTGACCCGTCAAGTTTTTCATGATGCAAAAGGACAGCATTTAAAATGCTAGAATTGGTAATACCGTTTTGTTCTAAAATTGAAAAGCTGTCTTTCGTATGGTGCTTGATTGATTCAAACTCTTCATGACTTAGACTACCAGGTTTTTCTAGAATGCTGTTCTCCACACGAATTTTCCCAATATCGTGCAATAAAGCTGCATACGTCAGGTCAACTAATTGTTCATGCGTATAGTGCATCGCATTTCCAAGTAGGGAAGCCATAAAGGCCACATTAACAGAGTGATGATGCGTCGTATACTCTTTCTCCATTATCCGCAAAAGAGGGTGCATTACACTATTAGATATCCGCATCATTCCAATGATTTGAACTACACAGGCGTGTAATGTATCTTTTGGAAGTTTTTCATCCTTCTGTGTAAAAATATGTTCCATTAAAGAAGCAACAATATGGTAAATAGTCGCCAGTTTCTTTTCAAACGTATTAGCGAATGAAAGCGCTGCTTCAAGTCTCAGTATGACCGATTTTTTTTTCGAATTCATTCGTTCTCTTCTCTTCTTTCGTTAACTCCTATTAAATGGAGACAAAATTTTATCTCGTTACCCTTCAGCCACTCGATTACGCCCTAATTCTTTGGCTTTGTACAAAGCATTATCCACCCGTTGAATTAATCACAGCCCATTTTCATTACTACGAACGCAAGCTACTCCAAAACTGGCTG
>CANMHZ010000020.1 GCA_947497635.1 Helicobacteraceae bacterium
TTATCCTATAATATTACCCCCAAACTTGGAGTCAATATCGGAGGAACCTATCTGTATCGCCAATTCAATGGAACCATTCCGTTTCTTTATAATAAATACAGTCAAACTTCATTTGACCACCCCTTCGGATGGTGTCAAGTGGGAATTAACTATACATTTAAAAACTAAAGCAGTTAAAATAAACATTTCATAACATATTAAGGTGTTGTTGCCTATAATGCGCCTAATTACGTAAACACAAGGAGAGCGATCATGAAAATGAAGCTAAGTTTATTGGCAGCGAGTGCCATATTGGCAGTAGGAATGACGGGGTGTTGGACAGAAAATGCACCGACTGCAGCGGAAGTAGCAACGGTAGCGAAGGCTCTTGACGGGTATATTGCAAATGCAACCGTTTGTATCGATATAGATGGGAATCAATCGACATGTGAAAAAGTTGTCTATTCAGATGAAAATGGATCATATACTGTTCCTGTAGGCTTTACTCACGGTACGGTTATCATCTCAGGCGGGAATGACCTCGATTACGCACCAGCAGTTGTTCCATTCACTGGAGTCCTTAAGGCCCCTGCAAGTGCAAAAGTGGCAACACCATTAACGACTCTTATTGCAGAAGGTATGAAGCCAGATCAAATCACTACACTACTTGGTCTTCCTATAGGAACAGATCTTACAAAAGATTATCGTGATGCTGCTGTAGTTAGTGGAACATTTAGTGAAACTGATGCAAAAATTAATACAGCGGCTCTTAAAGTTCAGGCGATTCTTAGTCAAATCACCGCTTTACTTTCAGCAGCAGGAACAACCAAAACACCTGCTGAGATTACGCAAGCAGCTTTATCCGCAATGAAGACTACTATTGGAAATAGTACTACTACCACATTGGCAAATTTGGATCTAACAACGCTTGTAACAGCTGTACAGGCTACTATTCAAACTGTAAATCCCATTACGACCAATACCATTACTAACGCTATTACAACTTCTATCAACAGTGCACCTACTATTACAACAACTACAACTCTTACTGCGGCGAAACAAGCTACAGTTGACGTTGCAACGAATGTGGCAATAGCGGTTAAAGTACTACCACTTACTAAAGCGGTCACCTTGTCAGGCAACGGGTTTAATTATGGAAGTTCAACCGCTACCTTCGCTCAAGATGGTAAGTTTACTGCGACTCAAACTATATCAAGCACGGATGACATCAAGCTTAACTTTACCGTTAATAACAATGGTGATGTTCTTCCATCTGACGGAACACTTGTCAACCTTGCTATCCAAATTAACGATACAGCTAGTAACCGTAAACTCAAAGCGGTTATTATGGGTGTCACCCTTAAAGCAACTGGAATCAGCGTACCAGCAGGTGCTATTCTTTACGCAGAAGGCAGAGATAGCAGTGGCAATGACACTCCTATTCTTGTAGAACTTACGAATACTGGTGCAGATGTATACAGTGCAGATCGTATGACCACGTTTAATCTTACAAATATCATGAAACGAATCGAAGCAAAGGTTCCTACAGATTCAAAATTTGCTAATATTACTAAACAAGGGACGTACAATATCTCTTTCCTTATTGGTGGTGTAGCCTTGGGCTATGAAGTAAGTGGTGCTACTCCTACTGTTAATGCGCTATCAGCACCTGTCACTACTATCAATGTTCTTACTCCGACAACAACAAAATCGATGAGTGGTACTACATTCACAGGTACATTAAAAGTTAACTAAAGAATTTTAGTGGAGCATGAGGTTCATAGTTCCTCATGTATCTTAAATAAATAAAAAACAAAAAAAGGAAACATAGATGAAAAAAGTAATTCTTTCAACATTGCTTGCCGCTACATTGTTCGCTGCAAGTGATTATAAATACGAAGTAACTCCAGTTGTGGGTTATTTGTGGAACAAAGGGTCTGACAATAGTTATATAACTACAGGAGGCATTGATAACCATTATGTTTATGGTGCTCAAATGCAGTTTAACGATCTATTTCCTCTTATCAAGCCTGAGCTTTCATTGCTCTATGGTAATACGAACCCTATCGGTCAAGACGTTAAAGGTCATACTACTACAGCTATGGCAAGTGGTGTCGTGGATCTACCAGCTTTTGCTCAGATATCTCCATACGTGAAAGCGGGTGTTGGTTATGAAGTAGCAAAGCATGGTTATGATGGATTATTAGTTGATGCAGGCGTTGGTGCTAAATACTCATTAACCAAGAATATGGCACTCAAAGCTGAGTGGCTTTATTTTCTAAAAGATAACCGATATGTGTCAGGTAGTGTTCAAAACAGTACTCTTCTCGCAGGTCTTTCTTATTCATTTGGTGAAAATGCAAAACCAGCTCCAGTTGTTGTAGCACCTAAACCAGCTCCAGTTGTAGTACCTAAACCAGCACCTGTTGTTGTTAAACCGGCACCAGTAGCACCTAAACCAGCACCAGTTGTTGTAGCTCCAGTTGTTGTGGCTCCAGTTGTTGTCGCACTTGACAGTGATAAAGACGGTGTCTTCGATCCAGCAGACAAATGTGCTAATACTCCAGCAGGTTACAAAGTGGATGTTGAGGGTTGTCCTGTTGCAGCTACACTTCACTTGAACTTTGTGACGGGTTCTAATAAAATTGATGCTGAGGGAACTGCGAAAATTGCTGAATTTGCAACGTTCATGAAAGCTTCTCCAATCTATAAAGCAACCATCACAGGTCATACTGACTCTGTAGGGGCAAAAGCTGCTAACCAAAAACTCTCTGTAAAACGAGCAGAGCAAGTTAAAGCAATGCTTGTCAAGCAAGGTGTTGTTGCTAAACGTCTAATTGCAAAAGGTAAAGGTGCAACTGCTCCTGTCGCTACCAATGCAACCAAAGAAGGACGTGCAGAAAATCGCCGTATCGAAGTAGAACTTTCTAAATAAGTTCAGCTTCACTCTTTCCCTTAGGGGAAAGCTCTTACTTCTTCACTTTTTCCCCGAACTTTTTCATAAATTTTTCTACTTTTGGTGCAACCACTGCATAACAATATCCTTGTGTCGGATGCTCACTGTAATAATTTTGATGATACGTTTCCGCCTCAAAGAATTCGCTTAGGGGGGAGAGTTCCGTCACGATCATCGCCTCGAACGATTTTTGAACTTGAGCTATAGAAGCTAACGCTTGCTCTTTTTGCTCCTCATTCGTATAGTAAATGACAGAACGGTACTGCGTCCCTTTATCAGCACCTTGAGCATTGAGCGTGGTAGGATTATGAACTTCCCAGAAAATCTCTAAAATTTCTTCGTAGCTAATGATAGAGGGGTCAAAACTAACTTCCACCACCTCCGCATGACCGCTTACGCCTGTACATACTTGCTCATAGGTGGGATTGGGTCGTGTTCCCCCTGCATAGCCGCTTATGGCACTGTGAACACCGATAACACGATTATAGACCGCCTCAATACACCAAAAACATCCACCGCCTAAAAAAGCTTTTTGAAATGTGACCATCGTCAGATCCTTTTTTATCGTAACGATACAGTAATCCTTCCAACCTATACTTTCGAAAATCAAGCAAGGAGGAATATTATGAAAAAAATAAGTTCATTGGAAAAAGCAATGTTAAAAAAATTGCGTCGTTCAAAACGTGCATCGTGGATGGTTTAATCCTCCGTATCCTCTGAGTGATTGAGTCGTATCTCAAAACACGCCCCTCTCTTTGTATTGTAAACACTAAGTTTTCCTAAGAAATGTTTCTCGATAATCATCTTCGCCATATACAATCCAATCCCCGTCCCCTGAGATTCAAATTTAGTGGTAAAGTAAGGATCAAAGAGTTTGTCTATAATATCTAAAGGAACGCCGCCACCTGTATCTTCGATAGAGATGATACAAAAATGACTATTATTTTCACAACTGACGTTAATTTCTCGATTTTCACTTTTAGCGTGTTCTATCGCTTCACGTGCATTATTAATAATATTAAGAAGAACTTGTTTTAGCTCATTCGGATAGACTAAAACCGTTATTAATGGATCAATATTTCGCACAAGGGTAATAGTGCCTCGTCTTAACAATGGGTCAATCAAGGTTTCTATTTCGTTGAGTGTATCGTTAATATTGATACGTTTTTGAGAATGATCGTGTTTGAAAAAATTCCTAAAATCATCAATCGTTTGGGACATATATTGAATTTGCTGTTCCATAATTCCGACTGTGCTTTGTATATTTTCCAGTTTACCTAATGCGAAGCCTAAGCTCAAATTACTCATTGATAATCCCAAAATATTGAGAGGTTGCCGCCACTGGTGAGCAATAGCTTCCAACATAGAGCCGATTTCTGCCATTTTGGTCTGTTGCATTAACATCTTCTCTTGAGTACGGTTTTTAAGAACGGCTTTCTCTATCTCCTCTTGAAGATGCTGATTCAAACCTTCAAGCTCTTTTGTGCGACGGCGTACCAATTCATCAAGCCGTCTATTTTTATAGGTAATGAGTAGAAAAATAATCATAACGGTAAACGCTGCTATCCATAGATAAAAATAATTGATAGGGGCTTGATGTTTCATAATCAACCAGTGCCCGTGAATTTCTTCGTACTCTTTAGGGGTAACGGATGTCAGAACTTTATCGATAATTTTGGCAAGGATTTCCCAATCCTCCCGAAATGCAAAGGTCAACTCGTATTGGTATGATGTCTCACCCACGACTTTTAGCCCTTTTATATCATACAAATCCAGTAAATAGCTGACAACATTTAACCCCTCGATACACGCATCCGCTTCGCCTGAAGCCACTTTTTTCAATGCCTCCAAGGGTGTTTGAGCAAGGACGATTTTTATATGAGGGTACTCTTTTTTGAGAAGCTCTTGGGTTGCGTAGGATTGGACAACAGCAATTTTTTTCCCTTGAAGATCCTTGAGATCATTCACATATCCCACGTTCGATTTGGCAACGATAACAATGGATTCTTTCATATAGGGGCGACTTAAATGAAGAGTATCATTTTGCTTTTTTATGATAGTAGCGTACGAAAGCATATCCAACTCACGTCTATTAATACCTTTTAGGGAATCGCTCCATTTTGAACGACTGTAATCAATTTCAAAAGTAACCCCTAGACGTTTTTCAAGAAGTTTTAAATACGATGCGCTCACTCCCAAATATTTACCATCGCTATCAACAAATTCAATCGGTGGTCGGTTTTTATCAATACCAACACGGATGGTGGGATGGTCTCGAAGCCACTTTTTTTCGATTTGAGTTAATTGTAGGGTTGTATTTTTATAGATCAACGCTTCCGATGAAAAAGGAGCATTGGCTATCCCCATCAAACGATACCCTTGCGCCATCATCTCTAAACGAACGGGATTGATTTCTCCAAACGAAATATTAGGTCGATAGGCAAGCTCTTTGAGTACCTTCGCTTCATAAATAAGACTTTCAAGGGATTTATGCTGAGGATTGTAATGGCGGTAAATCAGTTCTGCCGTCTCGTCAATATGGCTAAACGCATATTGCCATCCACGCATACTGGCATTGTAAAATTGGGCCATTCTCTCTGGGTGTTCTTTATACTCTTTTTGGCTGGAAAATAATATGTCGCTGTAAAAATCAAATCCGTATTCTTTGGGATGGATAGCGTGCGTTTTTACTCCCATCTTCTCCAAGATAAAAGGCTCATTAGAGAGATACGCCGCCATAGCATCGGTTTCATTACGCTCCAACGACCGTGGATTATAGGAATGGGGCTGTAAAATATAATCTTTTGGGGTAAGTCCCACACTGCGAAGCATTGCTTGAATTTCGACACCATTAGCCGCATCATCCGTAAACATGATCCGCTTACTCCTCAAATCTTCAGCGTTTTTAATTCCAGAATCTGCTCGTACCAACAACATCATAGGAGAGGACTGAAACATCGCTGCCATCAAAATAATGGGTGTTCCCTGCATGCTGTTCACAATTAGTGATGTATGCCCGACGGCATATTGAGCTTTCCCCTCCATTACCGCTTTTAGAGGATCTCTTTTATTTTGGGCATCTTCTATTGTAACATCCAAGCCAACATCACGATAATACCCTTTTTCTTTAGCAATATAAAATCCAGCAAACTGGAACTGATGGAGCCATGATAATTGGAGGGTTATTGATTCTTTCGACCAAGCGACAGAGACCAAGAATAGGAGTAAAAGGAATAGTGTTTTCATAATGAAGAGTGTATCAAAAGAATTATGTTTTGCTACTTAGAACCACTTATGCTCCATTAGGATAAAATAAAAAACTAATTTCTTTTAAAAGAGCATCCATGTCGGTAAAAACACAACTCCTTGAAATTCTCCAAAAACGCCCACTCATTATCGATGGAGCCATGGGGACACAGCTTCAAGAGCGTGATGCAATGATCCCTGCAAGCGCATGGGAAGGCAACGAGGGGTGTAATGAGCTTCTCAATGTTACGTGCCCCGAAGTCATGAGCGATATTTTTCACGCTTATCTCACGGCAGGGGCTGATTTACTCACCACCAACACCTTTGGCGCATTTAACTGGGTTTTAGATGAGTACCAAATCGGTCACAGAGCGTATGAACTTTCCCGTGCAGGGGCGCAAGTGTGTAGGGATGAGTGTGATAAATTCTCCACTCCCGACTATCCACGCTTCGTTTTGGGCTCCATCGGACCGGGGACAAAACTTCCCTCCTTGGGACACATCCATTATGATGAAATGCTTTCAGGATACACCGAATGTTGTTTGGGTCTCATTGATGGTGGGGCTGATATATTCTTGCTTGAGACCTGCCAAGACCCATTGCAAATCAAAGCAGCCCTTCATGCGTGTGAAGCGGCGAATAAAGAGAGAGGGACCGATTTACCCATTATGGTCTCCGTTACTATCGAACTAGCAGGAAGTATGCTCATCGGAACCGATGCCCAAACCATTGCCACGATTATGGAACCCTTCGATATTCTGAGTCTAGGGTTTAACTGCGGAACAGGGCCAGAACAATATGGCAAACACGTTCGAACTTTAAGTGAAGTGTGGGGAAAACCTATCTCCGTTCATGCCAATGCAGGATTGCCTCAAAACCGTGGTGGCTATTCGTACTATCCGATGGGACCCGATGAGTTTGCACAGCTTCAATGCGATTTTTTAAATTATTCAGGGGTAAGTTTTCTTGGTGGATGTTGCGGCACAACTCCTCAACATATCCGTGCATTAGTGAATAAAGTTTCCACAATCACCCCAAAGAAACCAAGTGGCGTAACCCCCCCCTCTATCGCATCGCTTTTTAATACCGTTGAGCTCATCCAAACCCCCTCGCCTTTACTCATAGGGGAGCGTTCCAACTCCACAGGTTCCAAAGCGTTTCGTGAACTCATTATCGCGGGTGATTATGAGGGGACGTTGAGTGTCGGACAAGCGCAAGTGCGGGATGGTGCTCATTGTCTGGATGTCAACGTCGAATTTGCAGGACGTGATGGCGCTATTGATATGATGCACGTTATGAAAATCTATAACCAAAAAATTTCCATCCCCCTTATGCCTGATGCTACGAGAGTCAACACGATGGAAGAGGCCCTCAAGTGCATCGGTGGCAAACCCATCATCAACTCCGTTAACCTTGAAGACGGTGAAGGGCGATTGGATGCAATTTGTTCTTTGGCGAAAAAGTTCGGAACGGCGTTGGTGTGTCTCGTGATTGATGAAAAGGGGATGGCAAAAACCACGGAGGAGAAAATGCGCATCGCCGATCGAATTTATGATTTGTGTGTCAATCGCCACGGTATTGATCCTCGTAATCTTATGTTTGATATGCTCACCTTCACCGTAGGAAGTGGGGATGTAGAATATCGCGATGCCGCCGTCCAAACACTTGAGGCGATTCGTCAACTTCACCAAAAATATCCCAATGTTGGCTCAACGCTTGGGCTATCTAATATCTCTTTTGGTCTCAATATAAACGCACGGGTCTATCTCAACAGTGTATTTTTGCACTACTGTATCCAAGCAGGGATGACCTCCGTCATTATCAACGTTAAACACATCGTCCCTTTAGCCAAAATGTCGCAAGAGGATAAGGAAATTTGTGAAGAGCTCCTGTTTGCGGCGGACGATCAATCGCTCTTCAAATTTATCGACCATTTTAGTGATAAGACGATTGATAACAGCCGAAACGATGAAGAGTATGAGGCAATGAGCGATGAAGAAAAAATCGGACGTCTTTTGTTGGATGGGGATAAAGAACGGATGATCCCACTGGTGGAAAAAGCGCGTCAAACGATACAGCCTGATACAATCGTGAATGAAATTCTCATTGATGCGATGAAAGTTGTCGGGGAGCTTTTCGGAAGCGGAAAAATGCAGTTGCCGTTTGTATTGCAAAGTGCAGAGACGATGAAAACAACGGTGGATTATCTCAACCCTTATCTCACCAAGCAAGAAAAAGATACCGATACCACCCTCGTTATAGGGACGGTCAAAGGGGATGTTCACGATGTGGGGAAAAACCTTGTCGATATTATCCTCTCCAACAATGGATTTAAAGTTATCAATATCGGGATAAAAACAGAACTCGAAGAGTATCTCGATGTTATGAAATCCAATGAAATTCACGCCATTGGAATGTCAGGATTACTCGTTAAATCGACCCAAGTGATGAAAGATAATCTTGAAATACTGAGTGCAAAAGGGATTACAATTCCTATTTTACTCGGGGGTGCGGCATTAACACGCAGTTTCGTCGATGATTTTTGCCGTCCTATCTATGGGGGGGCAATCTTTTATTGCCGCGACGCATTTGATGGGGTTATTGCCATGAGCCGTATCGAAAAATACAATGAAGACCCAAGTGGTGGATTGGATACAAGACTAAACGGTGATATGGTAGAGCGTCAAGTCAAAGAGGTAAAAGAGATCATTATTCCCCCTTTTGAAGTGCTAAAAATGCCCTCTCGTGACGTGAAAATTCCTACTCCTCCGTTTTGGGGACGACGAGTATTACGTAAAGAACAACTTGATTTTGATATGGTATGCGAGTGGGTTAACAAGCGAACTCTTTTCAAAATGCACTGGGGTTACAAACGTGCAGGGATGGAGGTTGATGCGTATAAAAAACTGTTGGAAACCAAAGTCTACCCAGCCTACGAACGCATTAAAAGGGAGATCGTCCAAAGGGGTCTTTTTGATCCCACAATCATTTATGGATACTATCCTGTGCGCAGCAACGACCGAGAAATTCTCATTTTCGACGAAACGGCAGGATGGAACGTCGATGCGAATGCCAATCGTCAACCGTTAGAAATGGTCATAGGAAATGCCAAGTATGTCTTTGAATTTCCACGCCAACGTAAAGCACCCCATCGCGCATTGAGCGATTTCTTCACCCATACACGCGATGACGTACTACCTCTTACTTGTGTTAGTGTTGGGGACAAATTTAGTGAGTACGAAAAAGAGCTCTATGCTGCCAACCAATATTTAGAGTACAACATGGTACACGGTTTTGGGGTCGAACTTGCCGAAGCACTCGCCGAAGTAGCCCACAAACAAATCCGCTTGGACTTGGGTATTGCCAGTGACGATGAGGGGTTTAGTCTACGAGATGTACGGCTCAACCGTTATCCGGGTGCACGATATAGTTTTGGTTACCCTGCCTGTCCTGATTTGGAGCAAAGCAAAATTATCTTTGATCTGTTACGACCCGAAGAGTTTGGAATCGTCCTCTCAGAGACCTTTCAAATTCACCCCGAACAAAGCACGACAGCACTCGTCGTCCATCATAAAGAGGCGACGTATTACAGTGTGTAAGGGGATCAGTGTCTTAGGTTTTCAATATCCTTGATACTAAGTCCTGTTTTTAGTGATATTGTAGTATTGTCTAATATATCGAGAAGGTTTTTTGCTATTTGGATTTTGGCTTGTTGTTCGCCTTTCTCCATTCCTTCTTCTCTACCTTTTTCCATCCCTTCCTCTCGCCCCTTTGCAATTCCCTTTGCAATTCCCTTTGCAATCCCCTTTGCAATCCCCTCTTCCATCCCCTTAGCAAGAGCCGTATCCCTAGCTTTTCTTAACGCATTCTCTTCATCTCTCTCTTTCATAGCTACCCAATCATAGACTCTCATATCTTCTTTATTCCATTTGTATCGTGTTGCTATTAAGAATGCTTCATTAAATTCAGGTATCTCTTCGTATTGTTTGGGGATAAAATCCAAGGTTGTGGCATTTTTTAGAAAGAACATCCATTTATCTAAAATCGTTTCAAGATCATCTAGCCCTTTGGTAAACTTATTGAGTTCTATAAAGGTAAATTCAAAATCTTTTAAATCGTGGGAAAGGGTGTCTTTGTTTAGAATCAAATGTCGGGAGATATACTCTTTGTTTTCCAACATATTAAAATTCAATATTCCAATAAAATAGACTTTTTTCAATGTATTGTAGTTCTGACTAATATCCAACTGTTCAACATACGCTTTAGAAGTGTAATACAAACTTCGTTTCGTAAAATCGTATAAATCTCTTTTTTGCATCTCTACAATAAACTCTTCACCTGCTTTGTTCTTCGCTTTTATATCCAAAATAGTGAGTTTCATCTCTTCTATTTTTGGTACTTGTGAGGAGCTTACAATATCCAGCGATGCGATCACTTTATCGTCTTTGAAATCCAAAATGGCATTTAGAAAAGAGATAAGAATCTCTTTATGCTGTTCATCACCGAATATCTTTTTAAAAGCAACATCATTTTTTGGGTCGGCGAATTGCATTGGGGTCTTCTTATTTTTAGGTGAAGGGATTATAACGTAAGGTGATGAAATAGTAGGGGTTCATCCCTTTCATCCCCAATTGCTCCTATCTTGTTGTTTGGGGACGAATGAAAAGAGTTTTATTTTTTCAAAGCTCTAATTTCTGCAACATCCAAGGGGTGAGCATCTTGCCATTTAATTCTATCATTTCTGAGTTTTTCTAGGTGAGCCTCAATATTTTCAGGCGTGACATGTTTTCCAAAATTTTCATTTAATTCACCATTAATTATTTTTGCAATAAGTGTTCCTGTGATACCTCTATAATGTGATGTTTCATAGTAAAAGTAATTATTAGTTGTAATATTATTTAATCCAGAAAAATCAATAAATTCACTAATTCTCACGAGTTGTTTTTTAAACTTCAAGAAGTTATCAAAATTAGTATCAAGATAAGTAGTTTTATGTATTGGATTTATAAAAAATACTAAATTTATTTTGTTTATTTTGCAAATTGTTTTAATTTCTTTTAGCTCTTGCAGTGTTTGTACGATTCTATCTCCAGAATAATGACAGGGTTCTAAAAACTTTTTTTCACTACAATATTTTATTTTATTTTTTTCGATATTATTATCAATTTCTATGGGAACTAAGGGCATTCCTGTATCATCAATATCAAAGGTAGCTCCTCGTCTATCCAAAAGATACATGTAGGATACATTATGATATAAGGAATAAAAATCTAAAAATGATTCTCCAGAGGCTAAATAATGTGGTTTACGCATTACCTGTTGGTCGTGAATTACGGGATCAACCTCATAAGAAAAATCATCTAATCCAATATAAATATTTTTTATTTTTATGTGGTGCTTTAAAAATAATTTTATATTTAAAAGATGTTCATATGGAAGTCCCTCGCTATATGTCATATTATAAAATTTTCCATTAGTAAATAATTTTGGATTTATTTTTCCAACCCTTGATGATCCAAACAAGAATGAGTCATATTTATCACTATTTTCTAAAATAAATTTAACCTTTAAAAAGTTTTGGTTAGGTTCTTGTGAGTATAAATTATCCAAGTGTGTCGTTG
>CANMHZ010000021.1 GCA_947497635.1 Helicobacteraceae bacterium
TGAGATCCAAACCTCGTCAAATCCCCATTTTCTGAGTGCTTTTAATCGAAGTGTCTTTCGGATTGTGAGTGAAGTTCTCTTTTATCTTGGATTTTTGTGGGGGATGTTTGATCCTTACCGACGGACATGGCATGATCTCAGTGCCAAAACTTTAGTGATTAATGCGTAACGTTTTTCTTTTATCGATAGTGGGTGTTGCTGCATTGATGGGGGGCGAGCGTGTAGAGCTTATCGGCTCCAATGTAGATGCCAATGGTTCATTGGTTCAAGCAGTGGTCTCCCCCTCGATTTTATATCAAGATCAGATTTTAAGTGCCAATAAGTTGACATACGATCGTAATACAAGTGTCGTCGAAGCTTTCGGAGACGTAAGTCTTTTTAAAGCAGGGCACTATCATATGATTAGCGACTATGCGTGGCTCAATATGGACTTAAACACTCGCTACTCCAAACCCTATTATATGATTGATCACAACACTGGCGCATGGATGAACAGCGATGAAGCAAGCGGGTGTGAAAATAAAATTGATCTAGCAAGCGGAATGCTCTCTGGCTGTAACTCAACGGATCCTCTCTGGAAACTCCATTTTACTAGCGCCAATTATGACACTGCAGCACAATGGGTTAATATTTACAATGCGCGGTTATATATTAAAGATGTCCCCGTGATGTATTTTCCCTATTTTGGTTATCCGACGGATACTACACGTCGAAGTGGATTATTAATGCCAACGCTGGGACTCTCCAATGTGGAAGGGTTCCTCTATCAGCAACCTATCTATTTCGCGCCGCAAAATTCATGGGATTTAGAGCTTCGTCCCCAAATTCGTACCTCAAGAGGAGAGGGTGTTTATGGGGATTTGAGATTTGTGGACTCTCCTCATTCGAAAGGATCGGTACGGTTCGGGTATTTTCAAGAGCAAAAAGATTATGCCACTCAATATGACTTGGCGCATGCTACGCATTATGGGTATAACGCAACCTATAATCATAGTGGCTTTTTAAAAGATTGGTTCGGTGTAAACTTAAGTGGCGAGTCAGGATTGTATCTTAATGCCAGTCGAATGTCCGATGTCGATTACCTAAATCTTCAACATGGTAATCAAATCAATAGTGTGACGGCAAATCAAGTCGTTTCTCGTGTCAATAGTTATTACAGCAGTGAAGATAATTATTTTGGTGCTTATATCAAATATTATCAATATCTTAATCAAAGTTCAAATGCCCAAACAATTCAAACCGTACCATCGTTACAATATCATCGTTATTTAGAGACTTTTTTCGGGGATCATCTATTGATAAATACGGATGCGACGGTAAATAATTTTTATCGAAGTGAAGGGAAAGCCGCCGTTCAAGGGGATATAACTATTCCAGTGACACTACAAACTGCGCTCTTTGATGATTATCTGGATGTGAGTTATAGTGCGAATGGCTCATTACGAATGATTGGATTTTACGGTAACGAAAAGCCAAATGAGATAGGTAGTATTTACGATAAAGGGACGTACGGACAACTTGATCATACCTTCAAGATGGGCTCAACGCTAATTCGTCCCTACGAAACAATAACGCATATTTTAAACCCAGAAATAAGTTATACGTATGCGGGAAGCCGTTTGTACGATGGCTATTATCAAACCTATCATACTTCTTGCAGCGTCGGAAGCACTGATCCTGCGTGTGAATATTATACGTTAAATGAGCCTAAAGATAACGTCGCTTTAGCCCTTAATAATTATCTTTTTAAGGATAATAAACAGCTTTTCGTTGATCGATTGTCTCAAAATTTTGCCCATGATAAAGTAGGAACTGCGTACGGTGAGCTTCAAAACGAGTTGGAGTGGCAAGTATCGAGCACTATTTCCTTGTACAATCAGACGGCATACAATCATGATCGTAATGTAATTTCAAAAGAACAAAATACAGTGCGCTATAATGGTGAGATCCTAACGGGTGGACTGAGTCACTATTACACGGATATTCTTTTGAATAGTGCTCCTGTATATGCGTCTTACTTTACCGCTGATATGGCATATCGACCCAACCATTATTATCGGTTCTTTGGTCAAATAGCGTATGATTACCATGCAGATATACTGAAGCGGGGTGAGGTTGGATTCTTATACACACAGCGGTGTTTTGATTTTGGATTGAAATTTGTTCAAAATATTCGTCCAATTTTAACCAATGTAGTGGGAAGTGATTCGGTCAATGATTCGTATCTTTTTATCACGGTTAATTTAAAACCGTTGGGTGGATCTATATTTAATTATAAACTTACGACGGGTCAATGAGGAAAAAAATGAAATTAGAAGCTAGAATCGGATTGTTTGTCGTAGTGATACTTGGAGCGTTGCTTTTTTTATCCACACAGGTGACATCAATTGGAAAATGGGGTCAAAAAGGGTATCCTGTTGAGGCGTATGTTGATGATGCTTCGGGGGTAGAAAAGCACACCCATGTCTCTATGAGCGGGGTAGAAATAGGGGATGTGGATAATATTACGATTGAAGGAAAGAAAGTACGATTGACATTGAAAATCAATGAAGGGGTTAAAATTCCTGAGGATTCGTTGGTGATTGTCGCACAAGAGTCACTATTGGGGTCAAAAGTTATTAATATCGTAGCGGGAGATTCTACCTCAAATCTTGCAGAGGGTGGAGTATTAATGCAATCCAAACGATATGCGTCGTTTGACCAAACGAGTGATTCTATTAACAACGCTGCCAAAGAGATGGAGTTAATGTTACATGATTTTCGATCCACCTTGGATGATGAGCATCGTGCTGCTATTCAAGAAGCGATTATGGCGTTTCGTAATGTTGGGGTCAATATGAATGGTGTGATCGTGGATAATCGCGATGATTTGCATGAGGCAATTAGTAATTTTAGAACGATGTCGGCTAAATTTGCTCAAACGGCAGATATTGTCAATAAAGATTTGCCTACCATTATGGAGCGAATGAACTCTTTGACTGCCCGTATGGATAATATTAGCGGTTCTTTAGAGCATACCCTTCCCGAGGCCGTCAATAAATTTATTGGTGTTGAAGGTAATGTCAGCGTCATGTTAACTGAAAATCGTGCCTCTTTAAAAAATACACTCGACTCAGCAGGAGCGTTTTTCAAAAGTGGGGACAATGCATTTGATCGAGTGGATACGCTTCTTAGTAGCTTTACGACGAGTGAATTGCAAGTGGCGATGCATACGGATGCTATGATGCGTGATGGATATGGGAAAATTTATTTGGGCGCTACTTATCTTCCCAATCCAGAAACGTATTATATGTTTGATCTTGTCAGTACGGATGATTATTCGAATTATCCTACCCTGATTCCAGGAAAACATATCGATACGAGTACTTATTACTCAGCACAGTATGGAAAGCGTTTTGATAACACCTTGTTACGTTTTGGTGCGATTGAATCAACAGGGGGTGTCGGGATTGATTATTTCAGGAATCATGATAAACTCAAATTTTCAACAGAAGCATTTGATTTCAATGCAATGAATGATCGTCGTTCCAATCAAGCTCACCTGAAAGCTCAAGTGCGTTATCAAGTTCTCAAGCATTTGGAACTATATGGTGGCTGGGATAATTTCCTCAATCCACAGTCTCAAAATGTCTTTATGGGTCTAGGTCTTCGCTTTATCGATAATGACATTAAGTATCTATCCGGCGCGTCATCGATGGCGAAATAAACCGTTAAAATAATATTAAGGAAATACATGAAATACGATGTTACATTGGCACTAACCAACAAAGAAGAGTCTTACTCATTAAATCACGTAGCAGCGCAAGCTAATGGAGCAGTATGGCTCACATCGGGTAATACCGTTATTTTAGCAACGGTTGTTGTCGATGAGACTGATTTTGTCGATGAAGATTTTCTCCCATTGACAGTACAGTATCTTGAAAAAAGTTATGCAGCAGGCAAGTTTCCAGGTGGATTTATCAAGCGGGAAACAAAACCGAGTGATTTTGAGGCATTGACCTCCCGTATCGTGGATCGTTCATTACGTCCACTTTTTCCAAAAGGGTTTGCCAATCCGATTCAAATTTCGATTTTAGTTTTGAGTAGTGACAATGAGTCAGATCTGCAAGTATTGGCACTCAATGCTGCTTCTGCTGCCCTTTATGTTTCTGATATTGATATTTTTACTTCGGTAAGTGCGGTACGTGTGGCGAAAGTGGAGGGGGAAATTGTTATCAATCCAACCCTTTCTCAATTGGGGAATAGCACCCTTGATTTATACCTCGCAGGTAGCCGAGATGATATGCTGATGATAGAAATGCAAGCGTATGGAAGTGATGAGCTTCAGATGATGGAAATGGGAATGGTAGAGCCGTTTGTCGATCCTCTTATGTCTCAGCAAATGATGACACTACGTCAAAGTAATGCTATGACTGAAGATGAACTTATTGAAGTATTGGCTCAGGCACAAGCAGAACTTAAAAGTGCTAATACAGCCTACGAGTTAGCTTTCAAACCGCATGCGAAGTTTGCCTTTGAGTTAAAATATGTTCTGAGTGAAATTGACACCACAATGGTTGATTATGTTCGTGCACAGCATACGGATGATTTGAAACGTGGTATTGCCCAAATGGCAAAAACAGAACGTTCGAAAGCCCTCCGCACTATTCGTAAAGTAATTATGGCTGAAAAGCCAGAATGGAATGAACACGAGCTCAAAAAAGCGATTGAACAGGTTAAGCGATCCATGGTAAGAGCCCAAATTTTGGACGAAAATGTACGTGCCGATGGTCGTGCTCTTACCGAAGTACGTCCAATTTCTATCGAGACGAATGTATTGCCAAGTGCTCATGCCTCAGCACTCTTTACTCGTGGTCAAACACAAGCGCTTGTGGTATTGACATTAGGGGGATCTAAAGATGCTCAAATGTATGAGAACCTTACCGATAGTGGTACCCAAAATGAAGCCTTTATGGTGCATTACAACTTTCCAGGATTCAGCGTTGGAGAACCATCTCCTATTGGTGCCCCACGACGAAGAGAATTAGGTCACGGAAATCTTGCCAAACGTGCATTGGAAGGGGCAACCGTTCGTAATGGACAAACAATTCGTCTTGTTTCTGAAATTTTAGAATCCAATGGCTCTTCTTCTATGGCAACCATTTGTGGTGGATATATGGCACTTCGTGCAGGTGACATAGAAGTATGTGATCCGATTGCAGGAGTTGCTATGGGGATGATACAAGAGGGAAATCGCCACGCAATTTTGACCGATATCATGGGATTAGAAGATCACGATGGTGATTTGGATTTCAAAGTAGCAGGAACCAAAGAGGGTATCACTGCGATGCAAATGGATATCAAGCTTGGTGGTATTGCTTTAGATGTATTGAAAGAAGCACTCTATCAAGCCAAAGATGCTCGCGCCCATATTATTGATATTATGGTTGCATCCGAAGAGAATATCGAACTAAACGAAGGGACATTGCCAAGTACCGATTTATTCCATATTGACCCAAGCTTTATCGGTGATATTATCGGTCAAGCGGGTAAAACGATCCGTGAAATTATTGAGAAATTTGATGTTGCCATTGATATTGACAAGAAAAAAGGATCGGTTAAGCTTACAGGGAAAAATCGTGATGGACTCAAAGGGGCGCGTGATCATATTGAGGGAATCATCAGTGGTGTAGAATCGACTCCCAAAGTCGAGTACAAAGTGGGTGATGTCGTCAATGGAAAAGTAAAAAAAATTGTTGACTTCGGGGCATTCATAGAGCTTCCAGGGGGAATTGATGGATTGATCCATATCTCTAAGCTTTCCGATGGACATATCAGCCGTGTCAGTGATGTGGTTAGTGAAGGGGATGATATTCGTGTAGAGATTGTTGAATTCAAAGGAAATAAGATCGGATTGGCTCGGGCTAAGTAAATTTTTAGCTGAGCGCCACTATAATGCCGTTCACAAAGTGATAAGTAGGGACACTATCCGAACAGACTTTGATTTTAATGACGGAGATTACTTATGAAAAAAGTTATTTTTCTTATGCTCGCTCTTGTTGCTGCAGCATTCGGTGCTGAAGAAGTAGTAGCAGTAGTTGATACTGCTGTTGCAGCTGCTCCAGCAACTGCTGATGTAGCTAACCAAATGCTTAAAGCGTACTCTATGATCGCTGCGGGTGTTGGTCTTGGTTTAGCTGCTCTTGGTGGAGCTATCGGTATGGGTAACACTGCTGCTGCTACCATCGCTGGTACTGCACGTAACCCAGGTCTTGGCGGGAAATTGATGACAACTATGTTCATCGCTCTTGCTATGATCGAAGCGCAAGTTATCTATACATTGGTAATTGCTCTTATCGCTCTTTACGCTAATCCATATTTGGTAGCGTAAGTTTACAACCTCTGGTCGGCTTAGGCTGATCATTTTCTTCTTTTATATGCGGACGTGGTGGAATGGTAGACACGCTACCTTGAGGTGGTAGTGCCAACAGGTGTGGGGGTTCAAATCCCCCCGTCCGCACCAATTAACTCTTTAAACCCCCTAGAACAGCCACTTTCAAGCCTCTTAACGAAAATCACTTAAAACCCCTATACACCCCTAATACGGATTTATGTCTAATTTGAAATCAAATTTTCCATCATTAATGAATTTTGCGTAGACTTGATGAACCATCTGAGAATCACGATGACCAAGTATTTGAGCGAGGTTGTGCGGAGTAGTGTAACCACCTGAAAGCATCATAGTTGCGAAAGTATGACGGGTATTATAAAGCCGACGATATTTTATATCAAGCTCATCAAAGATCGGTAACCAAAACTTATTTGAGAAAGTTTCATTGTGCTTGTACGGTTCACCAAACTGAGTAACAAATAGATACTCATGATCATGATGATCGTAAAGTGCTTGAAGATGGGGGCGAAGTAGATCAAGAATAGGAACGGAACGAATACCGCTTTGCGTTTTGGGCGAGTTCTCCCCATGGCGTCCCCGTGTACGCTTGATTTTCATAAGATTTTTTTCAAAATTAACATCTTCTTTTTTCAATCCCATGATCTCACCTGAGCGCATCCCAGTGTAAAATGCAATATAGAGATAGTGTTTAAAATTGAAATTTTCAACATGATTGATAATTTGGTGCATCTCTTTGACACTAAAGGGAAGGATTTCAACTTTTACAATACGGGGTTTACGTAGGAAACGGCAAGGATTAGAACTTATTACCTCGTCATAGATTGCTTCTTGAAAAATTCCTGTCAGCATTGAGATATAATGCGTCAAAGTTTTATTTGAACATTCATAATTTAGCAGCCAAAGACGCAGTTCACTAGCTTTAATCTCTGAAATAATACGACCTTGAAACGATGGAAGGATTTTATTACGAATAGTGCCATCATAACGGTAGTAGGTAGAGGGTTTTAGTTCTACTTTTTTAATTTTGAGATAGGTTTCAGCGTAATATTCAAAGGTCATTTTTTAAATCCAAAATAGTATTAGTACCATTACCCAATAAATTACATAATCTAAATATATCACCGCGTAACAATTTACGTGCCTCCTTAGTAGGTCTAAGCTTGATTATTGACTTTTCAAAAGCATTTTTGAACTTACTAAAATCACGACAAGTATCACTACAATAGATAGATGGTTTAAACTTATCAATCTTTTGAATTGGATTACCGCAAACGGAACAAATACGATTACTACACATACTCATACCCCCACAATTCAAATTCAAAAGTCATTTTAAATCTTCCAAAATATAAAGTCCACACCCTGAATATTGAATGTATGCAGGTACATAAAAATCAGGAACATCTAAGTGATGACAGCAATCATCAATTAAAAATTTACATGATGTACACGATCGACGCATAAATAGATCTAGAATAAAATCTTTTTCTGAAAAATCAGAATTATCATCCGAAGAAGAAACGTAACTATCAGGATCAATACCACTTTCAATCATAAGTGAATCTCTATCATTAAATGTACTCATTTTCATACCCCCACAATTCAGATTCAATATTCGCATTAAGTGGAATGATTTCACCCGTAATTAAATCACGTTCAATCATTTGATTATGCGTGTGTGCGTAATGGTGGGCGTTGACAGTGTCCATGTCTATTTCATCATGATAATAGTTCCATAGCTCAAAATCGCTCATTCTGATAGGTTGAGGGGTGAAATTGATTAGTTCTTTAGGACGATAGAAATAGTACTTTTGATTTATGTAATGTGATTCAATCGGTTTTAAATCAAATTCAAATTTCAAAACTTCATTTTTATAGAGAAAATGAGTACCGTCAATGTAGGCATCAATGATTTTATTTGGAGGTGGGGGCATTTTCCAAGTGGAGGGGACGCGCGGTAATGATCGAGGATTCTTATCTCTCTTTTCTTTAGGTTCACCCGTTTGACGAATAATAATGTTACTGTTAATATAGCTCAACGTTAAAACGCCATTATCGTACTGTAGGCATCTCCCTGATTGCTCAATAAACATGAAATGATCATCTTCTTTATTCCATTCACAAAGGAGAGGTTCTGCACGTTTGAGAGCTGTAATGTGTAACCACGATTTTTCAATAGAAAAAACCTTTTGGTAAACCCACTGGGGAATGGTTGAATGAGAGGTGGTAATACGTCGGATTTTATGTTTAATGTACCAGGCTTGCAGATAATCAAGCTCATCATTATTTTTGATGTCCATAAATGACTTAGTAGCATATTTCATGATATAGCCGACGGGATTATAAATCGCGGTTTGAAAGCCCTTTGTATCATCGGGGTTACTATCTGCATCCGTTGATTTAACATGATTTTGAGGAGCAGGAAAACATCGTTCAAAATCTTTTTTAAAAATAATGAAAAAATCTTCAGGAATCCAAAGAAGAATATGAAAATGAGGAGTACCATCTTTATGAGGTTCAGAGGCTTTTAAATAATGAAAGGTTTTATCGTTTTTTTTGAGATACTTAAATGAGTATGACTTTGCAAAATTTAACCATTGATGATTAAGGACATTGTATAAATCTTTTACAGTGAACTTTTTCCCCTCTTTTATGGTTTGATGAAGAAAGCCATAAGTTTCATTATTCGGAATATGGCGCAAATATTCCTCACGCACGCTATCGGTTTGTTTATTCCATTTTCTATAATCTGATTTTAAAAAACCACGAAAGAAACCATCAAGCGTAATCGTTAAGAAAACGGGCTTTAAATGCTCATTAAAAGCTAAATCAGCAATGGTATTAATCTTGTTAGAAAGTTGCGCATAATAGCGTTCTGACATATTCGCGGAGAAAGAAACATCGAGGAGACTTTTAACTTGACCTGTTGCGGTATGGAAATGATTATTTTCCAAATAATTACGCTGTTTATCGATTTTATCCTGCATCTGCTGCAAGTCATCGGCAGTTAATCCGTATAGTGTTTTCATGGCTTTCACTCCTTGTTTTTTTAGATTTATGGTTTAATGATCTGATCGTTGTAAAGCTTTTGATAATGACCCAATACGCCTAAATCACTTTGAAGTGATGAAAGGCTCTTAGAATCGTCGATAATGTAGGGAGTTATCACGAGAAGCAAATTATCCTTTTGTGTGATTGTAGAAGAGTGTTTAAACGCTGATCCAATCCACGGAAGCTTTGAAAAAAACGGTACAGAATCATCAACGACGCTATCGTAAGACTTCACAAAACCACCAAGTACAATGGTTTCACCGTGATGAAGTATTGCATCAGTTTTAATCTCTTGTTTAGACGTTAAAGGCTGATTATTTGAATCAAGAGAGGGAAGTATATTTTCTAAAATTGCATCAACTGAAAGGGTTAATTTATCTTTTGAGGAAACAAGCGGTTTTATTGAAAGATTTAAACCAACATCGGTGCGCGTGAGGGCGTTAGTTGTTCCCGCGCTTCCTGTAGTTGATCCAGTGAGGAAAGAAAGCGATTTACCCACAACGACTTTACTCTCTTTGTTGTTGAGACAAAGTAAAGAGGGATCAGAGAGAGTTTTTGATACTCCTGTAGTTTGAAGAAGATCAAGAGAAGCACCAATAGCCAAAAGCTGATTTACATTTCCAAGAGACGCAGTGAGTTTAGTTAAGAGTGAGGGAGTCATAGGAGCAATGGCAGAACCGCCAACGTTACCGCTAAACGTAAAGAAGTTAGACGAGCTTACAATACCGCCATTTAACCCATATTGCATACCGATTTTAGAGCTTAAATCATTGTTTAATTCTACGATACGAATTTGAACATAAACTTGATATTGTTCTCTATCCAAATCCGAAACCATAGATGGGACACGTTTTATAATCTCCTCATCGCCCTGAACGAAAAGAGTATTAGACTCAGCATTTATAGAAATTGAAATATTACTTTGATTGTGATCGTTTGTAAAAATGGTATGAATTGTTTTTGAAACCGAATCAGCGGAAGAGTTCACAAGATGAAACGATTTGAAGATTTGATTTTTAACAATAGGTTTTTTATCAATATCATTCACAAGACTTTGAATAAGTTTTAGATTATCCGAAAAATCAGAAACAATCAGTGCACCATTATCAGGAACGCCAAACGCAGAACCCGAAGCAGAAAGAAGCGATTTAACTCCCTCAAGTATTGGAACAACGTTCACATATTTGATATGAATGACTTTTGTACCGTAGCCAGCCGATGAGCGAGCACCAAGAAAAACACTATCATAAAGGCGTAAATCCTTAGCAAGAACTACAGTGTAATATTTACCATTATTAACAAGAGCATAATTATTCAACTCTAGAGCAGACTTCAAAAGAGGAAGAAGATCACGAGAGCGCAAATCCATGTTTGAAAGAAAATCGACAGTACCATCAAGCTTACCCGATACGAGGATATTTTTACCCAAAGATTTAGACACTAAACGGATAAATTCATTTAAGCTCATCGCGTCCAAAGTGCTAACCATCGGAGGAGGGGGCAACATAGGAATCATAGGGGTGTTAATGGTAGATTTAACCAAAGGTGGAGGAAGAACGAGAGGAAGCGGTGCAACAGTTTGACCAAATAAAGAGAAATTAATCAACAAAGAAAAAAGGATTATACGTTTCATTTTGAGCCACCATTTACAGAATTTACAACATCGGAAGCACCACCGCCAAAAACTTGTTTTTGGTGAATATCTTGAACAATTGGTATATTCCACATTGAAAAATAATTGATTGATTCGGAGGGAATAGAGAAAAGACGATCAGTATATTCAACATCAAAAACGCGAACCGTAGAACTAGCTAATAGCTTTGAATCAATCATTTTAAATGCTTCCTCAAAATATAAACGAGGTATATAATTGATTTGATAGGCAGAATCAACACGAGAACACGAAACCATATCACAGCGAACACGTAAGAGCATTAAAGAAGAAACAGAGGGTTTAATAGGGATAGTGACGTTTTGATCGTAAGGGTTGATAGTTTGTTCAATCGGTGCATTTTGATTTGATGAATCATTTAATCCTGCACGTTCTTTCATAGACCAAAATAAATAATAAAACAATATAAAAACCAACAAGAGGGCTGAAAAAGCTATAGCAATATATTTGTAAACGATTTTTTTTGGATTGTGTAAATCACCCGATTTATAAAGAGCGAATATCTCGGAGGAAGCGGTGAGTTTATCGGTTGAATAACAATTAGTTTTATTATACGTGTCAGAAGCGTAAAAATAATACCTAAATTGATTACTCAACAATGCCTTAGATTTAGGTTGAGCGTCGATAAACTCTTCCGTGTGCGCTTTATAGTCGGAGTGCATTTAAGAAGG
>CANMHZ010000022.1 GCA_947497635.1 Helicobacteraceae bacterium
TGGAAGACTATCTTGGATAAAGTAGGCGCTAGAATTAATGACAACTTTCAGACGCTAAAGCCAGTCTTTTGAGGTTTGTTTGGTATATAGTTAATTGATCATTAGAAGAAGCGACAAGATCACTTAGTAACATAAAAATTCCTCAACCAATTTTATGAATATTATTCATTAATAAGTGATTTAATCACTCGGGTAATTTCACAGCATTTTGTCATTTTTTGCGCATTGCTTAAAGTATCATCCAAAAGAACATTAACAATAGCTGACCCAACAATTACCCCATCAGCCCCTTGTACTTTTTCACGCGCCGTTTGTTCATTCACCCCGAATCCAACATAAACGGGGGTCTTTGAATGGCGTTTTATCATCTCAAGAACTGGAGCCAAGTCTTCACTTTTACCACTCCCTGTAATTCCTGCGTAGGCTACAAGATAGATAAATTTACGTGCTTGTGCGGTAATCAAAGCAATACGTTCTTCCCCATCAGTTGGGGCAACAAACGTAATATTTGCCAATCCTCTGGTCTCAAAAAGACTATGATACCTTTTTGCCTCTTCGTAGGGGACATCCGGGATAATTAACCCATTGACTCCGATAGCTTTGGCACGATCAAGGAGTTTTTCCATCCCGTATTGGTAAAACGGATTGAAGTACCCCATCCATAACATATCAATTTTAGGGGCAATGGCTTCTGAAATATCCAAAATATCAGCAAAACGAAATCCATTTGCCAAGGCTCTTTGATTTGCTGCTTCAATGACGGGGCCATCCGCTACAGGATCTGAAAATGGAACCCCAAGTTCGAGGGTATCTACCCCATTTTCACCCAATGCCAAAGCCAAATCAATTGTAAAATTTTTATCAGGATATCCTGCAGTAATGTACGCTACTAGTTGTTTCATGCGCTCTCCATATCGGGTAAAATTAAAAGGGAAAAAGGGATTTTTGAAAGTTCATTGTCCATTTTGAAATCTTCGTGCCACTGCATAAACAAATCAGCAACACGGATAAGCCACGTAATCGTCTCTTCATTTGCCACTCCACTGCGTCCTCGTAAATACTCAAGAGCATCTTCGACAAACGTAGAGAGACGGATCATGGGCTTGAGTTGTAAATAACCTGAAGCGGATTTAATATTATGGAAAATCCGAAACAGCTCTTCAACGCTGTGAGAATAGCGCTCTTCAACCCCTAAATTTATCATAAGCGATTCCATAAGCTCCACCATCATGGCATAATGATCTAAAAACTCATCAATGATTTCAAAATCGAAATTACTTTCTAGCTCTGTTCGAACGCCCATATACGGTCTCCCTATTTGAAGCGATTATAGCGCGTTTAATCTGACAAAATGACATATTGTAAGAACCAAACATTTTTTTTGGGTAAGATACGTCTTATGAAAAAGCTAACAATAACTTCAATTTTAAAACGTAAAATTAGCATACCGCTTGTCATGATTACAGCGTATGATGCCCTCTTTGCCCGACTTTTCCAAGAGAGTGCCGATATCCTCCTTGTGGGGGACAGTCTCAATATGAGTTTCGGTGGTAATTCTGATACACTAAGTGCAACAATGGATCAAATGATCTATCATACTCATGCCGTGTGTAAGGGTGCTCCCAATACTTTTGTCATCACCGATATGCCTTTTGGAACCTATATTGAGGAGAAAACAGCTCTTCATAATGCGCTACGTGTCTACCAAGAGACCTCTGCCGATGCCGTCAAAATCGAAGGAGGAGCCAACAAAGCCTACCTTGTAAAATATCTAGTCGATAACGGTATTGCTGTCTGCGGTCATATCGGATTACTCCCTCAAAGTGTCCGAGCCGAGGGAGGATACAAAGTCAAAGGAAAAAGCGAAGAGGAAGCATTGTCCCTGATCGCCGATGCGCAAGCCATTGAGAAAGCAGGAGCCTTTATACTCGTTATCGAAGGGGTCAAAGCCGACGTTGCAACCCGTGTTGCCCAAAGCGTATCCGTTCCTGTTATTGGAATCGGCGCAGGCAATGGGGTAGATGGGCAGGTTCTTGTTTTCTCTGATATGTTAGGACTGTATGAGCCATTTGTCCCTAAATTTGTCAAGCAATATATAAAAGGTGCGACAACAGTCAAAGAGGCAGTAGCTACGTATGCCGATGAAGTGCAAAGTAGAGCTTTTCCAGATGAAAATTACATCTATTAAATGAGCAACATTGTGGAACGGGTTGTAGAAATCGAGAAATTCATTAACGAAGAGCCAACCGAGACATCGTTACGCCCAAGTGCATGGGATGATTATATCGGGCAAGAACAAATCAAAAAAAATCTCGGTGTTTTTATCGAAGCAAGTTCCAAGCGTCGCGAAGCACTTGATCATGTCCTCTTTTATGGTCCTCCCGGATTGGGAAAAACTACATTGGCTCTCATCATCGCTAATGAGATGGGGAGTAACATCAAAGTAACCGCCGCCCCCATGATCGAAAAAAGTGGGGATCTTGCTGCCATTCTTACCAACCTTGAAGAGGGGGATATTCTCTTTATCGACGAAATTCACCGCCTCTCTCCCGCCGTTGAAGAGATTCTTTACCCTTCGATGGAAGATTTCCGTCTGGATATTATCATCGGAAGCGGACCTGCAGCGCAAACGGTCAAAATTGACCTCCCCCGTTTTACCCTCATCGGTGCAACAACGCGAGCAGGGATGCTTTCGAATCCGCTACGTGACCGTTTTGGAATGAATTTTCGGATGCAGTTTTATAGCACTGAAGAACTGTGTACTATCGTCACGAAAGCCTCGCTCAAACTGGGGAAAAATATCGATCAAAAAGCGGCACATGAGATAGCCAAACGTTCTCGTGGAACCCCCCGTATTGCCCTACGACTTCTAAAGAGGGTACGTGATTTCGCTGATGTTGCCAATGAAGAAAATATTTTGCACGCACGTTCTCAATATGCCCTCGACCAGCTAGGGATAAACGCCCACGGCTTTGACGAGATGGACATACGATTGCTAACTTTTCTCATGGGAGCCAAAGGTCGGGCGATGGGGCTAAGTACCATCGCTGCTGCACTGAGTGAGGATGAAGGGACGATTGAGGATGTATTGGAACCGTATCTCCTTGCCAATGGCTATTTAGAGCGAACAGCGCGCGGTCGTGTTGCAACTGCTAAAACGTACGAGTTACTTAAATTATGAAAAAAGAGTACTTTACCCTCGTACTTCTGAGCCTTGTCTCGTATGGTATGTACTGTCTGTACGAACCCTTTTGGATGAGCATTATCGTGGCTTCCCTCTTGGCAATTTCGACACATCATATTCAAATGGGATTTTTTCATCTCACTCATAACCGTTTTTGGGCATCCGCACTATCGACGCTTATGCTAGGGCTCCTCTTCTTCGCACCTTTGGGCTATTTTTTGTTTCATTTCTCGACGATGCTGCAAAATATTGATCCCACTATTATGCGAACTATGGAACTCAAACTGAGAAGCTGGTTAATCCATCTCCCCCCCTCACTCTCACGTATCGAAGCGAAAATTGAAGCATCCATGGTAGGATTCGACCCAACAGCGCTGAGTCAACATATCATCGCCTACGCTTCCCAAATCGGTAGTTTTACTATGTCGTTTTTCTCGGGAACTCTCTTCATTTTGATCTTTTATTTTATTGCTAACTATTATGGAAAAAATATTTTTGAATTTTTCAAACGTTCTGCCCATTTTCCACAGCAAGAAAGTACCCTTATTATATTTGAAATGCGTTCCTCCATGAGTGTCGTCTTCTATTCTATCTTGGCTACAGCGGTATTGGAGGGAGCACTGTTTGGTATCGCTATTGAGTATATGGGATACAACGGTTTACTGTTTGGCATCATGTACGGATTTGCTTCCCTCATCCCTGTCATTGGAGGGGTTGTTATGTGGCTTCCTTTTAGTCTCTTTGAACTCTCATTGGGAAATACACAAAGTGCCCTCTTCATAGCCCTTTATACCATCATCGTCATTTCTGTGATAGCTGATACATTTATTAAACCAATGATTATCAAAATTATCAACCAAAAGCTCATCAAACCCCAAGAGAAAATCAACGAACTTATTATTTTCTTCGCCATTATCGCGGGACTTGCTACTTTTGGATTTTGGGGGATGATTATAGGGCCTGCCATCACCATCCTCTTCTTAACATTAATGAAAATAACCGAAGGTCAAAATCAAGAGCACCTTCATTAATATTGTTAATATTACATTGATGGAGTGTTGACCATTGATGCTTATAATGTCAGTATCAAAATTATCAAACGGAGAAAATCATGAAAAAGATTCTTAGTATAGCACTTATCCTCGGTGCAACAGCGTTATTAGCGTGTCCAAAGCAAGGTGGCGGTATGATGATGCAAAAATGTGAGTGTGACACCTCTAAACTTCCAAAACCATTTGAAAAATTAAGTTTGAATGATGATCAAAAAACTCAAATTCAAAAAATTCGTGAAGATGGCAAAGCATTCCATAACCAACAACACGAAAAAATGATGGCAGTACTTACCCCTGAGCAACGTAAAACATTGGAAGCAAACGCTCCTAAAATGTGCGCTAAAAAAGGGATGAAAGGCACTATGCAAATGCCCAAAGGTGGCATGGGATGCAAAAGCTGCGATAAAGAATAAGGTTTAAAATGGTGAAGATCCTCCTCATCGAAGATGACATAGAAATTGCCGATCTTTTGACGCAATATTTAGGTCGTTATCAAATGGAGGTGATAGCCTACACCCACCCCAAAGCCGCCTTAAATTCTCTCTCCATCGAATCGTATGATCTTGTATTGCTTGACCTTACCCTTCCTGATATGGATGGGTTGGATGTCTGTAAAGAGCTTCGTAAATATAGTGATATTCCTATCATTATCTCCTCTGCACGAAGTGATTTGGGAGACAAGGTGATCGCACTTGAATTGGGAGCCGATGATTATCTCCCCAAACCGTACGAACCGCGTGAACTGGTTGCCCGTATCCAAAGCCTTCTGCGACGTGTCACGGGTAAAACACTCCAAACCTCCAACGAGCCCTTCCGTGTCGATGAAAACGGTATTTACAAAGAAGGTGAGCTTCTTGCCCTAACGCGTGCCGAATTTGAGCTACTCTCCCTTCTTATCAAACACCGACGACAAATTATCTCCCGCGACTTTATCGCCAATAACGTCGAAGCAATTGGATGGGAGAGTTCGGAGCGAAGTATTGATGTTCTTATCAGCCGCATACGTCAAAAAATCGAACCCAATCCCAAACACCCTACCTTAATCCGCTCCATTCGCGGGATGGGGTATCAGTTCACCCTATGATTTCACGTCGTCACTCCGTTTTTTTTAAACTTCACGCTTTTTTTGCGTTAGCCTTGATTATTCTTACTCTACTCTTTTTCTCTGCTTTAAAGGAACAAGAGCATCAAAAATACCGTCGCTTAGTCCATCGTTCTATGGAACTTTCCCAAACACTCGAATCTCTTAAAAATCATACGTGTGAAAGTCAAAATAGTTCCCTACTGATCGCAGGGTTCAAAGAGATACAAGCGCTCAATCGCCATGCCAAAGAAGTGACCCTTCCACTTCAGATGCAGCAGACACTGCAACGGACTCAACTGCACGTCATTATTTATCAAGACGAAGAGGGGATTAGCTATGCGTTGATTCGCGACCATTGCACCATGTTTTATCGTGATATGAGCGAAAAAAACACGTACTATTTCGTATGGCTCCTATTTTTCACCCTCTTTGGTGGCTTGGTTAGTATGTATCTTTTACTATGGCGAAACCTCCTCCCTCTAAAACAGCTCTATGAGCAAATAACACGGTATGGGGAAGGAAAAGAGATACACCCTTCTCCTAACACAGGCAAAGACGAAATTGCCCTCATTTCTAATGCTCTCTTCGATGCCCTCGAAAAACAGCGCCGTCTTAAAAGCTCACGCGAACTTTTTTTGCGCAATATCATGCACGAGCTCAAAACCCCTATTACCAAAGGAAAGCTTATCGTCGAACTCGAAGAAGAACGCCCTAATATTCTCCTATTAGGAAAACTCTTTTCACGCCTCGATCATCTCGTCCACCAAATGGCACACGTTGAAAAAATGCACGCCTTTGCGTTGCAACGTCAAGATGTAAATCTAAGCACCCTCATCACAACTGCTATGGAAAATCTGCTCTTAGAAAATACTCACGTAAACTTCAGCGGATGCAATACCCCCATCAACGTCGATCCCAAGCTCTTCACCAGCGCACTCCAAAATCTCCTCGACAACGCTGTACGTCATGCGACAACCTTGCCCGTATTGGTTACGTGGTCGAATAAAAACATTTGTATCCAAAATAGTGGTGAACCGCTTAAGCGTCCTGTCGAAGAAGCACTCCAAGCATTTGTTACAGAGCGCGGCGAAGGGGGATTAGGATTGGGACTTTACATCGCCCAATCGGTGTGTGAACTGCATAATTTTCAATTGACATACCATTATGAAGAAGGGATTCACACTTTTTGTGTTGAGTTTTAAGGAAGTATGGGAATGCAGACTTTAGGGTTTTAACGCAATCGACGTTTAAGATCACTCCAGCCGTCCATTCTGAAACCGTGAACACTGCTGACACAATCATTAAAGCCATCAATTTTTGACAACTCCTCTACTGCGTCAAAGACAGCATCAATATCGTCTTTATCACTTCGATATACACTTCCTTGTAATCGAATAAACCCTGCATTAGACATCGCTTGTTCGATTTCTTTGTAGACTTTAGCTAAACGACTTTTCGCTTTACTCTCTGCTGTTACTTCGTCTATATCTTCAGAAAGAGCTTTTATGTAATCTTTGTAACAATTTGTATCCATATCGAATGCTATTCCGTATGCCATTTAATAACTCCTTTTTTAGAGTAAAAATTCTTTTTATTTTATATAACTTGCTGATATTATAACCGAAGGAAGTATGGGAGTCAAGAAGAAGAATCACCCCAAAAAGGGGTGAGAAGAAGAAAGAAAAATTAGAACTTAAGTTTCAACATTGCAAGAACGCTATCATAACGTTTACCTGCATTTTGAACACCAATACTACCAACTGAAGTGTCTGTACTGATATATGCCAAAGTTGCATTCAATGGTCCTACATCTTTAGCTGCTGACAATGTAATTTCTTGTAGATCAGCAACATTTGTATTTTTATTAACTACATTCGTAAAGTATGCGCCCAATTGTGCAACACCTGCATCGTACTCACCAGTAACAGTTACTGATTTAGCACCCGCACGACCTACATATCCATATGCCCAGTATGCTTCTGTATACAATTTAGATTGTGCACCTTCGAGATTGTTTGTTGCTACGTTTGCAATTTTCAATGTACCGTCTTTATCTGCTTCAGAATAAGCAGCAGATACTTTTAGGTTTTTAACGCCTTCAAAAGCAAGTTTAGCTGCATATGCTGATGAATCAGCAGTATTTCCAAGAACACCCTTAGGATTCATATTTGCATATTGTGCACCGATTTTAAGATCTTTAACTAAGGAACACGCGATATCAGCTTGTAACCAGTATGCATCAGCAACATTTACAACATTGTAATACCATGCTTGTGCTGTAAGAGGTTTGAATGAATTATTGACTGCTGCTACTGCGTATGCACCACCATTCATAAATGTATTAAATTTAGCATCCGCACCTACAACACCACCATCAGCTGCTGCACCAAGTGAATTCAATGTAGACATAGCACCTAATGCACTAGTTCCATTTCCTTTACCAACCCATGCACCGACCAATGTTGTATCTGGAAGATCTTGGTTGATAAGAACCGCTGCTTCGAATGTATTTGGAACAACTGACCATGTTTCAGAGAATGCCAATGGCGTATCAAGAGCCATACGACCCAATTTAGCTGTAGATTTACCCATAGATGCTGCTAACCATGCTTCACCCATCCATGAAGTATCATTAACTTGTGTACCACCATTCAAACCATGTAAAAATGCAGCACCATTACCACCAGTTACACCATGCGCACCAGTGAATGTACCACTAACAAGATTATTTTCAAGACCAAGAGTACTAACCGCATAACCCGTCAATCCGAAAGAAACACCTTTCATCAAATCGCCTGTTACACCAAGACGAATTGCTGTATCAGCAAAACTTGAATCTTTTTTAGCAAGACTACCTGTACCAGCGTTGTTTGTAATATAGTAAAGTTTCGCATCACCGTCTACTTTTACATTGTCGATTGCGAATGCACTTGCACCTAGTAATACTGCTGCTGCAATACTCATTTTAACTAATTTCATTGATTCTCCTTAAATAAAACTTGATTTAGAGGATTACTCCTCAGTTGTTTCGTCGACGTTAATTGTAACTACAGCTTTCTTAAACAATGCTGTAATCTTGAAAGCTTGTTTGCGAACCGTTTACCCTACTCAAACGCCCTAAAATAGGAATGTAACAAAAATGTAATAATAACGCGATAGTGTGGTATAGTATCAACTAGATCAAAAAATCAATAAGCTTTAGGAAGATTTATGCGACGTTCCCTCATTTTCTCACTCTCATTTTTGTTATTGGGTGGTTGCGCTGCCAATACTGTTGGAGTTACCCCCTCTCAAAATGGCTCATTACGTGCTGTATCGCCAAGTACCACGTCCGCGTCCCAAGACGGTGCAATGCAACGGGGACTTGATAGCTGGCTAAAGCAGGAATGGACACCGCTAACGACAAGCACGTCCCAAGAGGAGAAAAAAGTTTCCACAACAGTTATCACCGTCCCAACTGTTGAAGAAGAAGAAAACACCTCCTTTACCTTGCAACACTATGCCGACAAATGGAAAACATATCATGAAAACAAAGAAAAGCTGAAGGAAGGAAAGGCGAAAGAGCCCTCCAGTATTGAAAATCTGGAAAAATTGCCAGTGGTAGGAAAGTAACGTTTGGTAACGTCTATCAGCCACTCGCTAGTAAAATAAGCTCTCGATCTTTTGAGAGCAATTGATTTACGATATTGCTAAACGTCATTTTTTTCTCTTCGGCAATTTTACGAATAAACAATTCATTCTCCGGCTCAAGATAAACAGGGATGTTAAAGGTGGCATTTTCATCGTAGAACTTACCGCGCTCCCCTTTCGAAAAATCGTACTCTTTTTTCATTAATTTACTCCTCATACATCATAATTTCTTTTGGTGTTGCTTTTCGTGCAGAAATAATACGAACAGAACAACTGTCATTTGAGAAAATTAGATACGTGTGAATTACAACAAGGATTCGTGTCACTTCATCCAATCCTATCGTAATCCAACGTTCTTCTGAGTCACTATGATTTTCATCATAAATAGAGACAGCTCTTTTATCTTTGAAAACAGATACAGCAACCTCAAAAGCCACAGCGTGCTTTTTATAATTACTTGTTGCTTTTTTAGTATCCCATTCAAAATTATATTTCATTAAACTTTCTACCCTCTATTCTCCCACACAAAAACCGTTTTACCCTCATCATTTTTCTCAACGGCAGGCATTGCCATAATGTTATACCCTCCATCGACATAATGAACTTCACCGCTTACACCGCTAGCTAAATCACTCAATAGATACATTGCTGAATTACCAACCTCTTCGATGGTGACGTTTTTGCGCAATGGTGCGTTACACTCATTCCAGTTAAGGATCTGTTTGAAATCGCCGATACCACTTGCGGCAAGCGTTTTGATAGGGCCTGCACTGATGGCATTCACACGTTGCCCTTTTACCCCAAGCTCTACAGCCATATAACGAACGCTTGATTCAAGTGCCGCTTTTGCAACTCCCATTACATTGTAGTTCGGAATGTATTTTGGCCCTCCTAAGTAACTAAGAGTAATGATCGAAGCCCCTGGTGCCAAAACAGACTCAAGGCGGTTCGTCAAATCAATAAATGAGTAGACTGAAACATCCATTGCGATTTGAAAAGCAGCTTTAGAGGTTTTCATAAACCCTTCTGTTAGTGCGTCTTTAGGAGCAAACGCTACCGAGTGGACGAGAAAATCAATTTGACCAAAATCCGCCTCAACCAGAGCCGCAATCGCTTCCATATCCGTTTCATCCGAAACATCAAGCTTGTAAACAGGTGAGTTATTAAACCCTTGCGCAATTGGGTCTACTCGCTTTTTGAGGGCATCATTGAGATAGGTAAACGCCATTTGCGCCCCTTGAGCGTGCAATGCTTGTGCGATACCGTATGCGATTGATTTATCATTTGCTAATCCTACGATGAGCCCTTTTTTACCTTGCATTATCATTGTTTGTTTTCCTTTTGTATTTAAGCTATATTTCCGTTCTCTCGCTCCCAAGCTCCAGCTTGGGAGTGTATACTGCAGTCTGCATTCCCAACGAGGACGTTGGGAACGAGAGAAGGTAAATAAGTAACATCAGTTATCTCTATTTTTTTAATTCCGCTGCTTGAGCAATCATATCACAAAAATCATGGGCACTAAGAGCGGCTGAACCAACCAATACTCCATCCACATTTTTAAGTGCCATTATCTCTCCAGCATTGTTCACTTTGACACTTCCGCCATAAAGCAATGGAGCCGTTGTTTTCAGACGTAACGCACTATGAACCGCTTCAATTTGCTCATTCGTAGGGGTCAAACCTGTACCGATAGCCCATACAGGCTCATACGCGATGATAAGATCAGGATACCCCAAATCAATCCCCTCAAACTGTGCATCAATATAGGAGAGTAACGCTTCTTCCCCTTGCTCTCGTACGCTCAAAGGTTCACCGACACAATAAATAATCGCAAAGCCTTGCTCCGCAAAGAAACAATATTTTGCTGTAATTTGTTCTTGTGTTTCACCCAAAATATGGCGACGCTCACTATGCCCTATCAGAATCGTTTTAATCCCAAACTCTTCAAGCTGTTCAAGGGCAATTTCACCCGTAAATGCTCCATTTTGCACCGGATAACCGTTTTGAACCCCGATCAATACATTACGAGAAGTATGTTCCAATGCCGTAAAAGGGGGAAATACAATAATTGTATCTTCAATATTATTGGCAGAGACGAACGATTCTACAACCGCCATATACGCTTGGGTCTCTTGACGGGTCTTATTGGCTTTAAAGTTGGCTGCTAATATCATTTTATTTTCCTCATTTCATTCGAGATAACGCTATCGGGATGTATTCCGATAGCTACGCTAGCACTAGGCTTCCTTCGACAGGAAGTCCACGCGCAGTATACCGCGCTTCTACCTCATCAACTTATACCATCAAAGGTTTAACACCCGGAAGCACTTTACCTTCTAATAGTTCTAGCGATGCACCACCCCCAGTGGAGATAAAACTCATCTCTTCATCCAAGCCGATACGTTGAACCAAATCCGCAGTATCACCACCACCCACTACCGTTGTCGCATACGAATCCGCAACAAAGTGGGCGATTTTATTGGAACCACGAGCAAA
>CANMHZ010000023.1 GCA_947497635.1 Helicobacteraceae bacterium
GAATCTATTATACTTTTAATCACTTTCTTGAAGTAATGCAAGTAAAAAATGTATTAATCCAATTTTTAGAGGTATCTACTTTTTATCCGTCACAATATAAAGTTGCTCATGATTGAGACGCTTCAAAACATCCATAACCCCGACAAAATTTTGAAATGCTGCCTCTTTGTCGCTGTAGAGAACGACGCTCATCTCTTTGCCACCCTCAACAACTTTTTGTTCAAATTGCTCTAATGTTACGTTCGTTTTTTCATCAATCCACAATGTGCCGTCTTTTTTGATCGTTAGCTTGAGTTCTTGTGGCTTATGTTCTGCCGCTGATCCTTTGGCATCAGGGAGATCAACGGGGATAACTCCTGTCTTAATAAACGTTGCGGTGGTTAACACCATCACGAGTAAGACAAGCATAATATCAATGAAAGGGATAACGTTAATCGTATCCATTCGTTTCATTTTCATAGGTTATCCTTGTTTTTTGTGAGAACGTATTTCCCACATCGTCAAAAGGCGTTCCATTTTACGAAGCAAAATATTGTAAAAGACGATAGCAGGGATAGCAACGACAAGCCCCATCGCAGTAGCTTTTAACGCCAATGCCAGTCCAGTCATAATGTTCTTAGGATCAACCGCTCCTACATCTCCAAGGGAGTAAAAAGTGATCATAATTCCCAGAACCGTTCCAAGAAGTCCTACATAAGGCGCATTTGAACCAATCGTGGCAATTGTTGAAACATTGTTACCCAAATCGAGTTCAAGCTCCTCTTTGGATTCATATTCTTCAATACGAATCGAACCATAACTCATAAGGCGTTCTACAAAGAGGGTCAATGATGCAACACTCATTAGTATCAAAATACCGATAATCCCATAATCAACACCTAAGTGAGCCCATTCAAGCATACTGCTATTTTCCATTTTTCTTTTCCTTTAAAAGTGGTGAAACGATTTTAATTTTATTATTATACTTACTTAGAGTGACAATCGATAGTCATCGTACTATCAAATCCGTTTTACTCCATAAAAGAAGGCACCTTTAATGATCTCATCACTAATATAAACGACTTGAAAAGAGATCTCTTTTATTCCATCTAAAGCAGTATCAAGAATTATTTTTCCTCTGCTATTGTGTAACAAATGCTCTGTACTCTCACCTGTAATATAAAAAGAAATTCCACTAGAAGAATTATCAAATAAATAGGCATCAAGTTCTTTTTTTGCCAGGTTAATACGCCCATGAATAGGTGGTGTGATGATAGTTCTAGGTGCAGTTCGATTATTTTTAAGGAGAACTTCGAAACCATCAGCCAGTGTTTTAAGTTCTCCTCCCCGATTGACTAACTCACTCATAATCGCTTTAGAACGATCTGCATTATCGACTAAAATACTACTAGCATCTCGTACGTTGGTTAGTCCTTTACTCGCATCTATTAGAGCTACCGTCTCCTGTGCAAAATCATTTTTAAAATGGTTCAATACATCGGTGATTACATCAATACCGTTATGTATTTCTTGAAATTGACCATGAAGTGTTTCAGAACTTTTATTTAAGACGGTTATAACACCTTTTGCATCTGCGGCATTTCTGGTTACCAAATTAACGTGTTCATGAATTTTGGTTAAAGACGCTGTAATCGTACGAGCATTATCTAAGGAAATTTCAGCAAGCTCACGAATTTTATCCGCCACGACGGCAAACCCTCGACCATGTTCTCCTGCTCTGGCAGCTTCGATTGCAGCATTGAGGGCTATGAGATTTGTTTCGTCCGCAATATCGGTAATGATTTCCATTGTTGAAGAGATATGATTAGAAAATTTACGCAGTTCTTGAATTGCGAGGATGGTAGTGTCCATAGCTTTTGCTGCTTTGCTACTTTCTTCCATATTGGACTGAACCACATTCTGACCCGTGCTAATCTGTTTTAAGGATTGGGAAGAACTCTCAAATAGCTCCTCAAGTTTTTGTCCTACAGCATCATTAAGACGTAATACGTTGTTAATATGTTCTTGTGAATGTCCCAAAGCAATATTTTGTATGTTTACATAATTGTTTATTTGATCGATTTGGACGTATCCGTAACTTGCTTCAAATGCAATTTGCTTGCTTTCAGTGACAACATTGGTGATAACGGGTCTAAGAGTGTTAACCATACTGTCCAAGTGGCGGAACAGGCGATCAATCTCATTTTGGGTACTTCCATGTTGAATCGGTTCACCTTCTAACAAATCGTCAATGATAAATTTCCCTTTTTCAACCCGAAAAATGACTTGCAATACTTTATTAATCCGTGTAGCAACATAGCGGTTAAACAAGAAATGGGTTAGTGCTAGAATAATGATGATATTAATAAGTGCCGTGGTGAATGTAATCCAAAAATTTTCCAAAAGAGCAGTATTAAAATCAGAAGTATCAATACGTACATCTTCGATTGCAACAACATTGTTCGCTTGCCACGTTGGATGACATTGTATGCAGCGCGTTTCACTTAGAATAGGGCGTGAAAGTATAAAATACTCTTTTTCCTCATCTATAATAAAATTTTCACTCTCTTTTAGTGCACGGTTTGCTTGAAATTCTTTGATTGTAGCACTTTCATATTCTTTAGCTTGGTTCGTGGGAACGACAGGATGATTAGATGCTTCTTTAAAAAAAACTTTCCCATCGGATATTTTTGTAAACTTTGCAAAAACTTCATTTTGGATGATTTGAGGAGTTTCTGGTGATTCACCGCTAAAAAATTTCTCATTACGTGACTCAAGTAAAACATCCGCAAAATCAAGAATAGAGGATGCCTTAGATTTTAAATTATGAAGTAAAGCATTTTTTTGAGATTGGTAACTGTAAAAACTAAAGAATAGCGATATCGCAATAAAAGCACCCGCAAACATAACTGAAAACATCGTCGCTAATTTCATTTTCTTAGGGTCAAAATTCATATTTCCTCTAACTTTGTGTACGTATTTTATAGAATAGGCTTACCGTGTTGATTCTATCGAATATGCGGTAAATAGTGTATTAAAAAATTTAGGAAGATAAACTCTGTCAAAATATTAAGCCTCTCTTAGCTATAATAAACGACATAATCTTCACTAATTTCGAGGGCTCAATGAACGATCTGCTAGATAACAGCGAAATCAACGACATCAATATAGAAGATACCCTCAAGAGCAGTTATCTTGACTACTCCATGAGCGTTATTATCGGACGGGCACTTCCTGACGTTCGAGACGGACTTAAACCCGTTCACCGTCGTATCTTATACGCAATGGACAAGCTCAGCCTTTCCGCAGGGGCTAAATACAAAAAATCAGCCCGTATCGTCGGAGATGTAATCGGTCAGTACCATCCGCATGGAGATACCTCTGTATACGATGCACTCGTCCGTATGGCACAGCCGTTTGCCATGCGTATGCCTCTCGTGGATGGTCAAGGAAACTTCGGTTCCGTCGATGGAGACAATGCAGCAGCTATGCGTTATACGGAAGCACGTATGACCCGTTATGCAGGAGAGCTACTCAAAGATCTTGAAAAAGATACTGTTGATATGATTGAGAACTACGATGGCACAACTTATGAGCCTGTCGTTCTTCCTACACGCGTTCCCAATCTTTTAATTAATGGTTCAAGCGGTATCGCGGTTGGTATGGCGACCAATATCCCTCCCCATAATCCCAAAGAAGTTTTAAGTGCCCTTGTTCATCTGATGGACAACCCCAATGCTTCACTCATCGAGATTATGCAGTTTATTAAAGCTCCTGATTTTCCTACGGGTGGAACCATTTACGGTAAAAAAGGAATTTTGGACGCATACGAAACAGGACGCGGACGTATCCGTGTTCGTGCTAAAACCCATATTGAGAAAAAAGCGAATAGAGATGTTATCGTTATTGATGAACTTCCTTACCAAGTTAACAAAGCACGTTTGATCGAGACGATTGCTGATTTGGTGAAAGATAAATTTCTTGAGGGGATTAGCGAGATTCGTGACGAATCGGATCGTGAAGGTATCCGTGTCGTAATCGAACTCAAACGCGATGCGATGAGTGAAATCGTCCTCAATAACCTCTACAAATCGACCAATATGGAGACAACGTTCGGGATCATTATGCTTTCGGTGTTTAACCAAGAGCCACGTATTTTCTCTCTTCTTGAGATGTTGGGTCATTTCATCAATCACCGTAAAACGGTTATTATCCGTCGTACTATTTTTGATCTCGAAAAAGCGAAAGCACGTGCCCATATCTTGGAAGGGTTGAAAAAAGCACTCGATCATATCGAAGCGATTATCAAGCTCATTCGTGCGAGTGCAAACGGTGAAGCAGCCAAAGAAGGACTTATCTCCGAATTTGGATTCTCCCCTATCCAAGCCCAAGCGATTCTCGATATGCGTCTTCAACGTCTTACAGGACTAGAGCGTGATAAAATTGAGAATGAACTTCGAGAAATTTTGGCACACGTTGAATATTTAGAATCCATACTCCGCAGTGAAGAGGTTCTGAAAGGGATTATTAAAGGTGAGTTTATCGAACTTGTTGAGCAATTCGATATTGATCGTGTCACTGACATTGAAGACAACTACGATGATATTAATATCGAAGATTTGATCCCGAATGAACCAATGGTAGTTACTATCAGTCACCGTGGTTATATCAAACGTGTTCCTCTTGTTGCCTATGAAAAACAACGTCGTGGTGGTAAGGGCAAAATTGCTGTTACGACGTACGATGATGACTTTATTGAAAAGTTCTTTACGTGTAATACCCATGATACCCTCATGTTCGTTACCGATCGTGGACAGCTTCACTGGCTCAAAGTATACAAAATTCCTGAGGGGTCACGTACTGCTAAGGGTAAAGCAGTTGTCAACCTTATCAACCTTGAAGCCGATGAAAAGATTCGTTCTATTATCCCAACGAGTGATTTTGATCAGAATAAATCTCTCGTTTTCTTTACCCAAAATGGGATTGTCAAACGTACTGCTCTCAATGAATTTTCTAATGTCCGTAGCAACGGGGTGAGAGCTATCGTTCTGGATGATGATGATGCCCTTATCACCGCGTATATTGCAACAGAAGAGACGAAATATCTCTTTATTGTTACTAAGTTCGCACAGTGTATTAAATTTGAAATCGAAAAAACCCGTGACCAAGGACGAAGTACTCGCGGTGTTCGTGGTATCAAGTTTAAAATCGAAGGAGACGTTGTTGTTGACGCCAATATCATCAAAAATGACGAGCAAGAGATTCTTATGGTGAGCGAAAAAGGGATTGGTAAACGTACGACTGCAGAAGAGTACCGCCTTACTAACCGCGCAGGTTCTGGTGTTATCGCGATGAAACTCAATAGTAAAACGGGTACCACCGTGGTGGGTTGTCTGATGGTTGATGAGACGATGGATATGATGGCACTCACGAAAGCGGGCAAAATGATCCGTGTTGATATGCAAACCATTGCCAAATCGGGTCGTAATACAAGTGGTGTTTATATTATCAAAGGAGATGATGTAAAAAGTATCTCCCGTTGTCCGAAAAAAGAAGAGGATGAAGAGGATGAAGCGCAAGAGAGTGACGTAATACTGGATTTGGAATAGTATTTGCTTGAGTTAGCTACTATTCTATCCTACTAAAGGAAATATGTTTTAATGAAATATTCTTTATTTTTAGCTTTTATACTAAGTGTATCTTCTTTGTATGCTGGGGTTTTATCCTCAGATACTCCTACTGTTCGTTGTGTTTACAGTGGAACAGATGGCAATTGTGTTCAGCCTTCCTTGAGTGCATCTCAAAAACTAATAGTTGTCACTGTATTCGGGCAAGGGGTTGCTCCAACCGTAACGGCTTCTCCCGCTCAAGCGTATGCTCTTGCAAAACGGGCTGCTCTTGCTGATGGATACCGACAGATTGCCGAACGAATTATGGGCGTTCATGTTGAAGGTCAAGATACTGTTAAGAATATGATGCTACAACGCTCCACCATTAGTACATCAGTTGATGCTATGGTGCGTGGTGCAAACGTGTTGGACACAACTTTTAAAGACGGTTTGTGCGAAGTAGAACTCGAAATTGTCCTCTCTTACTCACAGTTTTAATCCTTTTTAGTGCATCTGCGCTAGTTGGGGACGATTATTATATTGGTTACCGATTCTCATCCAAAAATGCTCAAGCTTTTCACGAAACACTCTCCGTTTCCAAATCTATGACCCCTTGCACTGGTATCAAAACAAATAATTTCGAATTTTTCTCCCGTCAGCCATCTGAGTCACTTGAAACGACGCTACATCACCATGAAGAAGAATTTTTCACCTTTGCATCCCAGCAAGCGGTTAATATTCAAAGCCATCAAAATGTAGATACAAAAATGCAAAATTCAACTGATACTCTTACTCTTCCTACCCACTGTTATGCAGTCGAGTTTAATGATGAGAATGCTAAAATCACTTTATTAAAATAAGGGGGTTGGTTAATGAAAATCGCGATAGTTGAAGACGATATCAATATGCGCAAATCGCTTGAAATAGCGATGGGTGATTATCCTCAATATGAAATTCATACCTTTAAAAGTCCCAAGGATGCTCTGAAAAAACTTGATGAAACTTTTGACCTTGTCATCAGTGATATCAATATGCCGGGAATGGATGGAATCGAGTTCGCTAAAACTCTCAATGGTAACTATGAGATTATTTTTATCACAGGCAATGCTACCCTTACGCGTGCCATCGAATCAATACAGCTTGGGGTCAAAGATTTTCTCCTTAAACCATTCGAAATTGAAACCCTAGTCGCTGCTATCGAGCGCAGTGCTACCGTACAAAAAAAAGCAATAAAAATCTCTCCCATTTCAACGCTAAAATCAACCTCATTTTCAGGTACTTCCCCCGCTTTAGAAAAAATTCTTTCCTATGTGGATAAAGCAGCGCGTACCGATGCGAGTATTATGCTCTTGGGGGAAAGCGGTGTCGGCAAGGAAGTATTTGCCTCTTATATTCACGAAAAATCGGCACGTGTTAATAAACCTTTTATTGCTATAAATATGGCGGCTATTCCTGAGAATTTGATTGAGAGTGAACTTTTTGGTTTTGAAAAAGGGGCTTTTACCGATGCAACGGAAGCTAAGATGGGGCAATTTGAGCTAGCGCATGGGGGAACCCTTTTTCTCGATGAGATCGCCGAGATGCCGTATCCTCTCCAAGCGAAACTTTTGCGAGTATTGCAAGAGAGGGAAATACGGCGATTGGGGTCACCAAAAAATATAAAAATTGATGTTCGTATTATTACCGCCACCAATGCCAATCTACAATCTAATATTCAGGAGGGGAAATTCAGAGAAGATCTCTATTATCGACTCAATACCATCCCCCTCTCTATTCCCCCTTTGCGTGAACGACGTGAAGAGATTCTCTCCATCGCTAACGCTGTCTTAGAACAAAACTGCATTCAGTATAACTTCGCCACTAAAAATTTTGATGAGGATGCCAAAGCAGCATTACAGCTTTATCAATGGCCGGGAAATATTCGTGAACTTATCTCTGTCGTTGAACGAGCCGCAATTCTCAGCGATGGATCATCTATCGGGGTTGAGGATCTTTTCTTAGAAGCACGAGGATTTGGGAGGGTATAAGACAATCTTTCAATCCCCTCCAAGCCTTAAGACGCTATAATCGCGAAATTATTATCCACTTTTAGGAAATGTCTATGAAACAATATAATGTTGCGATTGTTGGTGCTAGCGGTGCTGTTGGTGAAGAAATTTTACGTGTCTTAGAAGAGATTGATTTTCCTCTTGCGAAACTTGTCCCATTGGCAAGTGCACGAAGTATTGGTAAAGCGGTCACTTTTCATGATAAAGAGATTCCTATTCAAGAGCTTACTGCGACGATCTTTGACGAAGAGCATATCGAAATTGCCCTCTTTAGTGCAGGTGGAAACATATCAGCAGAGTTCGCTCCGTATGCAGCAGCGGCAGGTGCTGTGGTCATTGACAATACAAGTCACTTCCGAATGTTTGAGGATGTTCCTCTTGTTGTCCCTGAAGTCAATCCTGAAGATATTGCTCAATGGCGTAATCGTGGCATCATTGCCAATCCAAACTGCTCTACTATCCAAATGGTACAAGCAATCAAACCTCTTGATGATGCCTACGACTTGCAACGTATTGATGTCAGTACCTATCAAGCAACTTCGGGTGCAGGTAAGTCGGCAATGGAAGAGCTTGTTGAGCAAATGCAAGCCTTTTTTGCGTTCAAACTTGATGATATTGAACCCAAAAAATTCCCTCACCGTATCGCTCTCAATGCTATTCCCCAAATTGATTCGTTTACCGATACGGGCTATACCAAAGAAGAGCTCAAGATGGTGAATGAAACGCAAAAAATTATGCACAAAGATATTGAAGTGAGTGCAACGTGTGTTCGTATCCCAACGTTACGTGGTCATGCGGAAACTCTTACTCTCACCTTTGATGGTGCTGTTGATGCCCATGAAGCACGTGAACTTTTGCGCAATGCTCCGAATATCGTCATTTTGGATACACCAGAAGAGAGCATCTACCCGATGCCATCGTTGTGTATGGATCAAAATGAAACGTTTGTGGGGCGTATCCGCAATGATTTGTATCGTGAAAATGTCCTTCATTTGTGGGTTGTTGCGGATAACCTTCGTGTAGGTGCAGCTACTAACGCCGTTCGTATCGCCCAAAAATGGGTAGAGATGCAGGGAAACTAAGATGAATCTCATCGAAAAATGGTTTGAGCATGGATTGTGGAGTTCACGATTTATTATTATCTTGGCCGTAATTTTTGGTTTAATAGGGGCAGTTTTGCTCTTTGCCGTTGCTAGTTTTGATGTCTACAGCACGGCTTCTTATGTGATAAATAGCTACGCTACTCATGCGCACCCGCAAGGGTTCCACGAACAAGTAGTCGGCGGTATCATCGGTGCGGTCGATTTATACCTCATTGGTGTCGTTATGATTATCTTCTCGTTTGGTCTGTATGAACTGTTTATCTCTGACATTGACCCTGCAAAAGATGAACATGGCAAAGAGAATCAGCTGTTAGCCGTCCACTCACTTGATCAACTCAAAGATAAAATTTCTAAAGTTATTGTGATGGTTTTGGTCGTTGGTTTTTTCCAAAAAGTGGGACACACCGAATTTAATGGTGCGTTAGAGTTGTTCTATCTCGCCCTCTCTATTACCGCCGTTTCGGTTGGTCTCTATTTCTTAAGTAAAGTAGGTCATCATGAGTAAATTATTTGTCGATGCGTGTTTTGGAAAAGAGACACCCCACACTCCCGTATGGATGATGCGTCAAGCAGGGCGTTATTTGCCTGAGTATATGAAAGTACGTGCGCGTGCTGGCAATTTTCTCAATCTTTGTCACGCTCCTGATATGGCGGCGGAAGTCACTATTCAGCCACTTGATATTGTAGGCGTTGATGCGGCGATTCTCTTCAGTGATATTTTGGTCGTTCCTAATGAAATGGGGATGCAACTCGATTTCATCAAAGGGGAAGGCCCTGTTTTTGAAAGCCCTATTGCAACCCAAGAAGATTTAGATGCACTGACAGGTGGAGATGAAGCAGCTTCAAAACTTACCTATGTCTATGAAACGATCAAAATCTTACGGACACAGCTCGATGTACGCGGTGATGAAAAAGCTCTTATTGGCTTTACGGGTGCACCGTGGACACTTGCAACCTATATGATCGAGGGGCAGGGGACAAAAACGTATAATATTTGTAAAAAAATGATGTATTCCAACCCTGAACTTTTGCACAAGATTTTGCGTAAAGTGACCGACGTGGTCAAACTTTATATGGAAAAACAAATCCAATCGGGTATTGATGTCGTCCAAATCTTCGACAGCTGGGCAGCAGCGATTGAGCCTAGTAAATATGATGAATTTTCATGGAGCTATATGGTCGAAATTGCGGAGTATTTAAAAGAAAAATATCCTCATATTCCTGTTATTATGTTCCCGAAAGGGGTTCCAGCATTTTTGGATCATGTCTATGGAAATTTCGATGTTTTCGGTGTTGATTGGAGTACCCCAATGGCATTGGCAAAAGAAAAACTTGGGGATCGTTATGTTCTTCAGGGTAACATGGAGCCATGTCGCTTGTATTCCAAAGAGCAAACGACAGCCTCAGTAGAAGCTCTCCAAGAAATCATGGGTGGTAAACGACACATTTTCAATCTAGGGCATGGGATTCTTCCTGATGTTCCTGTTGAAAACGCACAACACTTTGTCCGAGAGTGTCAACGAGTCAGTAAAAAAGGCTAACTCATGAATACCATTTTTGGCCCCATCCACTCACGCCGTTTTGGCGTGTCCCTTGGGGTTGATCTCTCTTCCTCGGGTAAACAATGCAATTTTGATTGTCTCTACTGTGAACTCACACCCATGAAAGCTATTTCTCATCAACAAACAGTGACACCCATACATGAGATTATTCACGACTTGAGCGAAGCTTTACTCAATCATCCTGCCATTGATGTTATCACGCTAACTGCCAACGGTGAGCCAACGATGTATCCCTACATTGATGAACTCGTAGAAGCTATTAATAGTATCAAAGGTTCTGTTCAATCTCTCATCCTTTCTAACAGTGCCTCTTTAAGTGATGAACACGTTTTTACGACTCTTCTAAAACTTGACCAAGTCAAACTCTCTTTGGATGCGGCAACCCCTGAAATCTTTAAGAAAATCGACCGTCCTGCGGAAGGGATAGAAATTGGAACCATTATCAATGCGTGCCAACGTTTTTCACACGCCTATCAGGGCAAGCTTTTTATAGAGATACTTTTCGTACGGGGAGTCAATGATACGCTAGAGGAAGTAGTAGCCCTCAACCATGCTTTGATGGATATTCAGTGTGAACGGATTGATATTGGTACTATTGATCGCCCTCCCGCTTATCCAGTGCAGGGTTTAGAGTTTCAGGATCTTTACACTCTTTCACAGCAGTTTGATCCTAGCCTTCCGATTCATATTGTTTCTCGTACCCATGCAACCGCTACTCCCTCACGCTACACAAGCGATGAAATTCTCACAACACTTGATAAACGTCCTCTAACGATCAATGACATTGACGCTCTTTTCGACGATGAATCCAAAAAAGAGTTTCATAATCTGTTAAATGAAGGGAAAATTACGCAAATTGAACGCTCAAATATCATTTTTTATCTCCCTTTTGAAAATTCTGAAAGAAAACGCTCTAAAAGAGCACTAAAATCTTGACAATTCACAGAAAGAATACTATAATCACGCCCTCATAAGTATTCCGGATTAGCTCAGCGGTAGAGTAGGTGACTGTTAATCACTTGGTCACTGGTTCGAATCCAGTATCCGGAGCCACAC
>CANMHZ010000024.1 GCA_947497635.1 Helicobacteraceae bacterium
AACAGCTAGTCGCATGAAACTCCATTGTGGTAAGATTTAAAGGAGATGCCCCATACACTCTTTTTTGGTTTTTAAGTAACCTTCATTATAAGGATTAGCGTCAATAATAACAGGGATACGCTCCACTATTTCAATATCCAATCCTTCAACTACTAACACTTTGGCAGGATTATTGGTTAAAAGTTTGATTTTTGTAAGTCCGAAATCATTAAACACTTCACGAACTACATCGTACGTACGCTCATCGGGTGCAAATCCTAGTTCCACATTTGCTTCGATGGTGTTACGCCCTTGATCTTGAAGGGCGTAGGCGTTGAGCTTGTTGACAAGACCGATATTTCGTCCTTCTTGTGCATGATAGATGATCAAGCCACCCTCTTTGCCTATGAGCTTGAGAGCTTTTTTGAGCTGATTGTTGCAATCGCATTTAATGCTTCCAAAAGTATCCCCCGTAAGGCACTGAGAATGAATACGAACTAATGGAGCTTTAACAGCTTCAAAGTTTTCAGTAAAAATAGCAAGATGTTCTTGACATCCCTCTTTATAAGCACGAATTTTAAAGTGCCCATATTTACTCGGCAGATTGGCAATAGCAGATTTTTCAAAAGTAGGGATAATAGTTTTCATAAGGGGCATTATAATCGTTGTTTTTTAAAAATGGATTATTAATTAAATCAGCAGTACAATTCACCCATTATTTTTAGGGAGTGTTACCAATGAACCGTTTTCGCCGTACACGTTCGAACTCGACTTTGCGCTCGTTAGTACGAGAAACGCATGTGAGTGTAGATGATTTTATTTATCCATTGTTTGTGAAACCAGGGGAGGGGATAAAAACCGAAGTTTCCTCAATGCCGGGCGTCTATCAAATGAGTTTGGATGAAATACTCAAAGAGTGTGGCGTATTACAATCATTAGGGCTTAATTCGATACTTTTATTTGGTATTCCTGCAGTGAAAGATTCTGTAGGCTCCGATGCTTTATGCGATCACGGAATTATTGCGACAGCGGTGCGGGCTATCAAACGTGCTTATCCTACTATGTTCGTCGTAACTGACTTGTGCTTTTGTGAATACACCGATCATGGACATTGTGGAATTCTTGATCACGTCCATGAAACGGTGGATAATGATTTAACCTTAGGGATTTCAGCGCAACAAGCTCTCGTTCATGCCCGTGCAGGTGTGGATATGATTGCCCCCTCAGGGATGATGGATGGAATTATAACGACGCTACGTGATGCACTTGACGCTGGTGGATACCCTAACTTACCTATTATGGCATATTCGACGAAATTTGCAAGTGGTTATTATGGACCATTCCGTGATGTTGCTGAATCGGTTCCCAGTTTCGGAGACCGCTCTACGTATCAGATGGATCCCGCCAACCGTCGTGAAGCCATCCGAGAAAGCCTCGCTGATGAAGCGCAGGGTGCAGATATTTTGATGGTGAAACCTGCTTTAGCCTATTTGGATATTATACGTGATATACGTGAAGCCTCTCAACTTCCTCTCGCTGTTTATAATGTGAGCGGTGAATACGCAATGTTAAAATTCGCAGGCAATGCAGGACTTATTGATTATAATCGTGTCCTGATGGAAACTATGATAGGATTTAAGCGTGCGGGTGCAGATATTATTATTAGTTATCACGCGAAAGAGGTTGCGCGGCTGTTACAATAATAAAATAATTTTATGCTATGATTATTTTTTGAAAATGAGGGATTTTTGTGAGACATTTTTTAACGTTAAAAGACTATACTAAAAAAGAGATATTAGAGATTGTTGATTTGGCATTAGCTATTAAAAAAGAGCAAAAAGCCAAGAAGCCCCACCCCTATCTAGCGGGGCAAACGTTGGCGATGATTTTTGAAAAGAGTTCAACACGTACTCGTGTCAGTTTTGAAACAGGTATGTTTCAACTAGGGGGACATGCGTTGTTCCTATCCAATCGTGATATCCATTTAGGACGGGGTGAGCCAGTCAAAGATACTGCTCGTGTTATCTCATCGATGTGTGATATGGTGATGATTCGGACATTTGAGCATTCGATGTTGGAAGAGTTTGCCCAGTTTTCAAGCGTTCCTGTCATCAATGGTCTCACCGACAGTTATCATCCAGTGCAGTTAATTGCCGATTATATGACAATGGTGGAGTGTGGTCGCCATGAAAATCCAATTGTTGCTTATATAGGGGATGGGAACAATATGACGCACTCATGGCTGATGTTGGCTGCCAAACTTGGATTTGAGCTACGAGTTGCAACCCCTAAGGGGTATGAGTGTGACCCTCATATTGTCGAAAATGCTTTGATGCTTGCAAGCGAAAGTGGTGCAAAAATCAGTTTTACCCATGATCCAAAAGTAGCTGTCTTAGGGGCAACTGTTATTACCACGGACACATGGATTTCTATGGGGCAAGAAGAAGAAAAAGCTCAAAGGCTTCAAGATTTTACGGGTTATATTGTGGATGAAGCATTGATGGCAATAGCAGATCCGTATGCTATTTTCTTACATTGTTTACCCGCATATCGTGGTGTGGAAGTGAGTGAGGCAGTATTAGAAGGGGATCAGAGTGTTATTTTCCAAGAGGCAGAGAATCGTCTCCATGGACAAAAAGGGTTAATGGTTTGGTTGGACAGACACCGTTAAGGTGTCTTAGTTCATAGCTACGGTGATAACGAGATCGTTACCTTCTTCAATAACTGCAAAATTGTGTTTTTTACAAAAAGTTTCATTCATCTCTTCAGCCCACTCTCCAGCCTCTGACAAAGCATCATCTTTGTTATCAAAAGTTTTGACCGATGGCATCCCACTTCGTTTAAAACAACCACACTCTTTTTCCATACGTACATTAAACATAGACACTCTCCAATATAATAATTTTCGGAAGTATAGTAGACCAATATTAAAAGATTTGTGACGAAAACTAAACAAATTGAAACTAAAGATTACCTTTAGCTTTTAACATAGTGAGCTTGTCAGGAATAATTATGCTTTTATTTGCTATAATTCGCCTGAAATTTTTGGGTGCCTTCGTAAAGCTTTATTTCGTCTGAAACTTTACTAAGGTACCTTCCATGGTAAGAGAGTAACTCTCTGAAAATTTGTCGTCCAAGAGGACAATATTTAACGTCATCGTCGCACAACATAGCAACATGGGCTTTTTAGGAAATATTTTCATTATGTGAAAAACGGATTCCTTTTTTTGTTGGCGTGGCGTACACACAAAGGTAACAATATGAATGATGTAGAAACAACACTAGAAGTGCTCGATAAAGAGCTTCCAACATTTGCGGAGTTTGGTCTTCGTAAAGAAATTATGCAAAGTATTGATCAAGCAGGTTTCAAAAATCCAAGTCCTATCCAAACAATGGTAATTCCTGTTATTATGGAAGGGCGAGATGTTGTCGGTCAAGCACAAACAGGTACAGGTAAAACAGCAGCATTTGGACTTCCAGCTTTGAATAAAATGCACCTCAAAGGTGGAATTGAAATCCTTATCATTACTCCTACTCGTGAGCTTGCAAATCAAGTAAGTGATGAGATTTTTAAATACGGTAAACATCTTGGTGCTCGTACGGTTACTATTTATGGTGGTAGCTCATACAACCGTCAGCTTGACCTTATTGATCGTGGTGCACAAGTTATCATTGCAACTCCAGGACGTTTGTTGGATATGCTAAGCCGTGATATGCTCAAAGGTTTTGCTCCTTCAACGGTTATTTTGGATGAAGCAGATGAAATGCTTGATATGGGCTTTTTGGATGATATTAATGAAATTTTCAGTTATCTTCCAACTGAACGTCAAACATTGTTATTCTCAGCAACGATGCCACAACCTATCAAAAATCTTGCAGAGCGTATTTTGGTAAACCCATTTTTTGCCTCTATCACAAAAGCTGAAACTACCAATACAGATATTGCACAGCAGTATTATGTTATTGAAGAATCTGAGCGTGATGATGCAATTATTCGTCTTATGGATGCAGAAGATGCTAAAAAAAGCGTTGTTTTCTGCCGTACCAAAAAAGAAGTTGATCGTCTTTCAAATGTACTTTCAGCCGCTGGTTACTCAGCAAAAGGGCTTCATGGAGATATGGAGCAACGTCAACGTGAGAGCGTTATCAAGGGAGCTAAATCTGATGCGTTTGATGTCTTGATTGCAACTGACGTAGCTGCTCGTGGTTTACACATTGATGGTATTACCCACGTTTTCAACTATCATATTCCTTTTGATTCTGAAAGCTATGTTCACCGTATCGGTCGTACAGGACGTGCGGGTAAAAAAGGGGTAGCGATTACTCTTGTTACTCCACTTGAGTTCAAAGAGCTTCAACGTATTAAATCCAAAGTTGGAACAACAATGGAGCATGCTTATATTCCTAGTAAAATGGACGTTAAAAACTCTCAAGTTAATCGTCTTCTTGCAGAGATTGAAAAACAACATATTTATGATGAAGCACACAAAGTTCTTGATGCACTCAAAGAAGAGTTTGACCAAGAACAAATTGCTTATAAATTGATCTCTGTTTTGATGGAGCGCAATACTGTTGCTGGACCAAATCAAATTGGTATCTCAGCAGAGCGCATGGAGAAAATTCTTCATAATCTTCAAACTCGTGGTAATGATAGCGGCGGAAATCGTCGTGGTGGTGGCGGATACCGTGGTAACAATAACCGTGGCGGAAGCACTGGCGGTGGATACCGTGGTAACAATGATCGTAACGCAAGCGGTAGTGGAGAACGTAGCTCTTCAGGCGGCGGATACCGTGGTAACAATGACCGTAATGCTAGCGGCGGCGGTGAGCGTAGCTCTGCTGGCGGAGATCGTGGAGATCGTTCACGTAGCTTCAGCGGACAAAATCGTTCCGATAGCAGACCTAGAAGCTAAGCCATCTGTCATACCGTATCAAGTACGGTATGACAGTTTAGCCAAAGTTTAAAACTAACTTCTCTTTTAACTCTTTTAAAAATGGTTCCATTGGAGCTACTTTTGCGTATCCCTCTCTTTGTTTTGTACCCCACATTGGTTCTGGAAAATAGCTATCCTCATTGAAGCGAGCCATAATATGCCAATGGACACGTGGTAGAACATTACCAAAAGAGGCAATATTAATCTTCTCAGGCTTGAAGTACTCTAGCATCTCTACTTCAATAAGATCAAGCATGTCAATAATCATGACCTTTTCTTCTGCACTGCATTGTGAAAACTCTTTGTGGGAAGCATTGGTAAAAATTTTGAGCCAAGGAATTTCACTTTCGTGAATGTCAATCGTAATAAGAGGATTAGTGTAGAGCATGTCAAACCTTATAAAAAAGAGATTTGACAGTGTAGCAATTTTTAAATATTTTTTCCTGCAAAAGGGACGAGAGCACTTCCCCAAGTAAGTCCACCACCAAAAGCATCAAGAAGCATGAGTTCTCCTTTTTGCAAACGACCCGACTCATAAATATCATTAATTGCCATCGGGATAGAGGCACCAGAGGTATTACCGTACTTTTCGACGGTGATAACAACTTGTTCATCTTTTAGATTGAGCGCATCTCCTACTGCTTTAATAATACGGTAGTTGGCTTGATGGGGGACGAAATGTTGGATAGCAGAAGAGGTGATATTATTCTCTTCTAAGATAGCGACAACATCATTGGTTAGCGTACGAACAGCAACTTTGAACGTCTCATTCCCTTTCATCTTCATAACACATGCACTACCGGTAGGATCATCATGGATGGAACCACTACCACCATTAGGTGACATAAGGAGATCCGCATACGCCCCATCTGAGCCCGTGTGAATATCGATAATCGCCTCTGATTTATCCGTTGTAGCGCTAATAACAGCTGCCCCTGCACCATCTCCAAAAAGGATACACGTACCTCTATCCGTATAATCAGTAATGGCACTGAGCTTTTCAGATCCAACGATGAGAACATTCTTTTTCATTCCAGATTCGATAAAAGCACGAGCAACACTAAGGGCGTAAACAAACCCAGTACACGCAGCAGAGAGATCAAAAGCAGTTACTTTCTCAAGCCCAAGTTTGGTTGCTATGATAGTTGCGGTGGAAGGCATACAAAAATAATCAGGAGAGATAGTAGCGCACACGATCATATCAATATCATTTTTAGAAAGTCCAGAGCGTTCAATCGCCAATTCTGCCGCTTTAACTCCCATATCACTTGTTGTCTCATCATCCGCCGCGATATGACGCTCTTTAATTCCTGTACGTTTAAAAATCCATTCATCAGTGGTATCTACCATGGCTTCAAAATCAGCATTAGTAAGGATTTTTGTAGGGACATAAGCCCCAATAGAACGGAATGCTGCATGCATGATTGACCTTTTTAGTGAGCGCTATTTTTTACTTTTAAGCTCTTCAAGACGATTTTCAATATGTACATTTACGCCAGTATCGACATAATGAATTGCTTGAAAGATTGCGTTTTTGATCGCTTTAGGATTGCTTTTACCATGACTGACGATTGCACATCCTTTGATTCCTACGAGTGGTGCTCCACCGATTTCTGCATAATCAATCTCTTTTTTCAAAAGATGGAATACTTTTCGCATAAGCAAAGCGCCTGTAATAGCGATGGGTGATTTACGGATATACTGTTTGATAAAAAAGCTGATAGTCGAAGCGACACCCTCAGAGGCTTTAAGGACAAGATTTCCAATAAATCCATCACATACGATAACATCGCATGAACCATCAAAGATGTTATTCCCCTCTACGTTCCCAATAAACCCTTTTTGCCCTTCGAGTAATTTGAAGGTCTCTTTGGTGACTTCATTTCCTTTGGAATCTTCTTCACCATTGGCAAGTAAACCAACTCGAGGATTAGAAATTTTAAACATATCCTGAGCGTAATAATATCCCATAATTCCGAATTGAAATAAGTGCTCTGGTTTGCAGTCCACGTTAGCACCCGCATCCATTAAAATACTTCGTTTACCACTTTTAGTGGGCATTGATGTTACCAATGCTGGACGTAATACGTTTTTCAGTCGCCCTAATCGTAGAGTAGCAAGTGTCATAGTCGCACCGCTGTGCCCCGCGCTGACAACACCGTCAGCTTGACCATTTCGAACGAGCTCTATCGCTTTATAGATAGAACTATCTTGACGCTTAAGCGCATCTGTAGCGGCATCACCCATACTAATGACGTCACTCGCCTCAATAATTAAAATCTTATCTCTATAGCCCTTGGGTAGCAAAGATAAAATTTCATCTTTTTTGCCAACCAAAATTGCTTCAAACTTTTTCTCTTTGAGAGCTTCTATGGTTCCTTTAACAATTGGTTCGGGACCGAAGTCCCCTCCCATTGCATCAATAGCAATTTTGATCATCGATTACTTGTACTCACCAGTAACTGGGTTAGCGTAATGAGACAATTTATACGTGCCGTCTTTGTCTTTTACAGGACGAGCAAGTGAAACTTTATAGTGAGTTCTGCGTTTTGCGGCGCGAGTATGACTCACTCTTCTTTTAGGTACTGCCATTTTATAGCCTTTTCTTTATTATTTAAATTTGCTTACTAGAACTCTTGTTCTAATGTCTTGCCTTCGCAGTGCGAACAACAAAAATAATCACTTTTAATCAATTCAACTTCTGAGTTTAAAAGCTCTTCCATATCAATCATTGGCGTAGTGATCTCTACAATGTCAAGCTCATCTTCATTCTCACTTATAATACCGTCTGAAATATAAAAAGAGAGCTCTTCATTTAGAACTCTTTCAACAACTTCAGCACATAAATCACAAGGGACTTGGATGGTTCCTGATATTGTACCGTTTAATTGAGCAATTTTCCCTTTTTTATGAACCAACGTTCCTTTAAAAGATAGATCACCTGTAGTAACATCAAACTCTAAAGGAATAGAGTTTAAATGTTTGAACGGAATTAATGTCACTTAAGAGATCTCGCGACCTGAAAAGAAAAACGCGATTTCGTTTTTTGCATTTTCAACAGAATCACTTCCGTGAACAGCGTTTGCATCAATATTTTCAGCAAAATCAGCACGGATTGTACCAGCTTCTGCTTCTTTAGGGTTAGTAGCACCCATCAAATCACGATTTCGTTGAACAGCGTTTTCGCCTTCAAGAACCGTAATAACAACAGGACCGCTTACCATAAAATCAACAAGGTCGTTGAAGAAAGGGCGAGCAGCGTGTACTGCGTAAAATGCTTCGGCGTCTTGACGGCTAAGCTGAACTTTTTTGGTTGCTGCGATTTTAAGACCATCTGTCTCAAAACGATCCAAAATTTTTCCAATGACACCTTTTGCTACGGCGTCAGGCTTGATGATTGACAATGTTTGTTCCATCAATGCTCCTGTTTTTATGTAAATAATAGACCGTAATTTTAGCGAAATAATAATTTGAGTAAGATTAAAGAATTAAGAAAGACGAATTGCTAGAAGAATTTGAGGGGGGATAACTCCCTCAAATTGATAGTTTAGTCAACAATATTGGCTTTGCTTGAACGCATTTCTGCGCTAATATCATCACGGTAAGATGGACTTTCGCCAATTTCATCCCATGTGATACAGCCTTCTGTAGGACATGCAGTCGCACATGCAGGAACATCATGAAAACTTACACACTCAACACACTTATCGCCGTACACGTAGTAAACTTCTTCACCCGTTGGGTTATCATCCTCGTCTACAATCGCTTCTACTGGGCACTCATCAATACATGCACCACAATTAATACAAGTATCGTTAATAACTACTGCCATAGGTTCTCCTCTAAATATAAATATAAGTAACTATAACAAAATTTTTTTAAAGGTAGCTAAAAAAAGTAGTTTTTGATAGGATTTAAATGGGTGAGTGTTACCTCTTCGTCATTCTCATTTAGATTGAAAATAACGAGAGGAAGGGAAGGATAAGATTAGAGCCCTAAATAAGCTTTAATTGCATCGACTTTATCGGTTTTTTCCCATGTAAATTCAGGAAGTTCCCGTCCAAAGTGACCGTATGCAGCTGTTTTACGATAAATAGGGCGTAAAAGATCAAGTGATTCAATGATACCGCGAGGTGTTAGATCGAAAAGATCTTTGACACAGTTTTCGATTTTTTCTTCAGCAACGACGGCGGTACCATGGGTATTGACCATAATAGAGATAGGTTTAACGACACCGATTGCGTAAGAAACTTGGATTGTTGCACGTTCACACGCACCTGCCGCTACCAAATTCTTGGCTACATAGCGAGCAGCATACGCAGCAGAACGATCTACTTTGGTTGGATCTTTTCCACTAAAAGCTCCACCACCGTGAGGGCAAGCTCCGCCGTACGTATCAACGATAATCTTACGTCCAGTAAGCCCAGCATCCCCTTGTGGTCCGCCGATAACGAATTTACCGGTTGGGTTAATATGATAGACGATATTTGGACTCATAAGTTCATGAGGGATGACGTACTCGATCACCTCTTTAATAACGTCGGCATGTAATTTTTCTTGTGAAACATCAGGGGCGTGTTGCGTTGAGATAACGACGGTTTCTACGGATACGGGTTTGTCATCAACATAACGAATACTTACTTGAGTTTTTCCATCGGGACGAAGATAAGGGATAATCCCTTCTTTACGCACTTGTGCCAAACGCTCAGCAAGGCGGTGTGAGAGATGGATAGGCAATGGCATGAGAACATCAGTTTCACGGCAAGCGTAACCAAACATTAAACCTTGATCTCCTGCACCGATTTCACCATCTGCTTGATCAACTCCTTGGTTAATATCGGGAGATTGCTCACCGATACCGTTGAGAACGGCGCATGAACGATAATCAAATCCGTAGGTCGCATCGGTATAACCGATTTCGCGAACAACCTGACGTGCAATTTCTTGCATAGGGGCGTAAGCCGTAGTTTTTAGCTCACCTGCAATGACACAAAACCCATTGGAAACGAGTGTTTCGCATGCCACCCGTGCTTTTGTATCGTGTTCAATGATGTAATCTAAGATTGCATCACTGATTTGATCTGCCATTTTATCGGGATGTCCTTCTGTAACTGATTCGGAGGTGAAAATGTACTCTTTTGGCATACAACGTCCTTGAAAAAATTTAAAATATAGTGTGTTGACGGATTATAGCAAATTGCTTTTTAAGAAATCGCTTTCCCAAAAGAACTCTATCCAATCCGTGGCTTCATATAAAGAAAAATCGGGTTGAATGAGGGCGGTGGATTTGGTGAAAATGGAAACACTCTGAAAGAGGATCTCAGGATATTGGGTATGTAAAATATCAAGAAGTGCGTGCATTGTTTTGCCACTATCAACAATATCATCAACGATTAAAACCCGTTTGGAATGAGAAAAGTCACACTTACCTATTATGGTAATAGAAGATCGTTGGTTCTCTCCATCATAACTTTCGCACCGAATACTTTGAAGATTTCGGACATCAAGCGCCATACAAAGCGCATGCGCCAACGTCATTCCGCCACGTGCAATGGCAACAACGGTATCAGCCTGAAAAGACTGACAAAGAGATGCAAGGGGTGGAATATCGTTTTTAAATTGGTCATATTTATAGTGTTTCATGATGCCATCATACCCTAAGTGCATTTACGCTATAATGAAAAACTTATTTAAAAGGGCAATTAATGCAAAAATTAGCCATTATCGGTAAACCAAACGTGGGTAAAAGCTCATTGTTTAACCGTTTACTGAAACAGCGTGACGCAATTACTTCAGAGCAAGCGGGAACGACACGTGATGTCAAAAAACGTGTTGCTGTAATTGTTGATAAACAAGTCGAAATTCTCGACACAGGCGGATTGGACGAGGGGTGTGAACTTTTTGACCGAATCAAAGAGAAATCATTAGAAGCAGCGCATAAAGCAGACATTATTCTCTTTATGGTAGACGGTAAAAGTCTCCCTGAAGAAGATGATAAAAAGCTTTTTTATGAGCTTGAAGCGATGGGAAAATCGATTGCGTTGGTTGTCAATAAGATTGATAATGACAAAATGCAAGAGAAACTATGGGAATATTACGAATTTGGTACCAATAATATTTTTGGTATTTCAGTTTCCCATAACCGTTCTATTTTACCGTTATTAAATTGGGTAGCTTCAGTCCTTCCAGAATCAGCAATCGTCAAGCCTGAGCCTGAGGTGAGTGAAGAAGAGGATGAGATGGATGGTTTTGATTCATTTGTCCAAGAATATGGCGATGATGAAGAGTCTGATGATGACGATGATCTGGATGACGACGAGGATGATGAGGGTGAGATGAATGATGATCTTGCTGAAATGGAAGAGGCATTTAAAGGGCTTGTAAGAGAATACGAACCTGGCAATGCTGATAAAATGAAAGTGGCGATTATTGGTC
>CANMHZ010000025.1 GCA_947497635.1 Helicobacteraceae bacterium
TTGAGCCGTAGCATCCTCTCCCAGTTGAATCAATAAAATTGCTACTTTCTCAGACATACTCATCTCATCAAAGTGCGCCTGCTGTGGTTGTGTTAATGTCATAATGTTCCCTCTTCCTCTTATTGTCCGCGCAAGATTGGTGTTGCTTCTTCATTAATCAATGCTTGAATAAGTGATGCTATCTCTTCAGGACGATCTTCAGCTATCTCACGAATTTTTTCCAATAATACATCGTACTTCAATTCATCTTCATTAAAGTTATCACCCATTCCCAACTGACTTTCAACTTTTTTACGCATTTGCTGTACTTTTTCAAACAAATCTTCATCCTCTTCTGCACCCAATTCCAATATTGGCTTGTCTAATTCTTCCTCTTCTCGAGTGAATTCCAACATACGATCGGCAAAAGGGAGAATCAATTTCTTGTACGCAATAAATAAAATTATAATGACAAGGATATACTTAAATCCAGGGCCAAAAGGTTCAATGTAAGTCGCCAAAAATTGAGAGGTTTTAGAAGCTGCATCTTTTGGTTCTAAAGAGCCTTTCGTCGCTTGAAACTCAAAATTACGAACGGTAACTAAGTCACCACGAGCATCATCAACACCAATCGATTGCTTGACCAATGAGGTGATAGCATCCACTTGCGTTTGATCCAATGCAACAAATTCTATTTCCTCACTCGTCTCACCATTTGCCCCTTTTTTGGGCTCATATTTTCCATCAACGACTACGGCTGCCGTTATCCGTTTGATCCGCGCGAACTCCATCTTCGTCGTAGAAACAGTTTTTGAAATTTCAAAATTTGTCGTCCCAGTCGTTTTTTCCGATTTTTCACCCGTTCCAGAACTGTTCAGCTCAGGGACAGGTCCGATGTTCGAAACGGCTCCGGGAACCCCGCCAATAGCTGCAGGAGTAGCTCCTTCACGCTTTTCTTCACTCGTTTGTTCACTACGTACAACGTTTTCAGGGTCAAATTTTTCTGAGGTTGAACTTTGTTCCGAGAAATCATATTCAATCGTCACTTTAGCAACGACACGATCTTTCCCCCCAATAAAAGGGGCAAGAACATTAATAATTTTTTCTTCTTGTTTCTTCTCTTCTTTGGTTTTATACTGCTGCTGCATTTGGGAGAGTTCCCCCATCATAGCCTCTGCATCACTATCCCCTAAACTGTTCCCTTCAGAATCGATCAAGGTCACATTCTCTGGCTTGAGTTTCGGTACAGCAGCGGCTACTAGTTTCTTAATGCCTCGAATTTGTTTAGAGGTGAGTTTTCGATCTTCATGCAATTGCACCATAACCGAGGCAGATGGGGGTACTTCTTCGGAGACGAACAGTGTCTCTTTGGGAAGAGCTAAACTAACGCTTGATTTTTCGACAGGCGAAAGAGAGTCAACAGAGCGTGCCAGTTCCCCTTCAAGTGCTCGTCTAAATTTAACATCTTGATCAAAATTGGTCGCCCCAAACTCTTGTTTATCAAACAGTTCAAAGCCAACATGCCCCTCTTTTGGAATTCCCATAGAAGCAATCGTAATCCGCTCTTTGTAAACAACTTCCTTAGGGACTTCAATCACATTTTCTCTTGGAATTTTATAGGGGATTTTCTCTTTTTCTAACTGAGCAATAACTTGAGCTGCATCTTGGGGTGAAAGCTGGTCAAATAAGACCTGATACCCCTCATTATCCTCTTTTTTTCCCTCAGAGGTATAAAGCATCAAAAAAATCAAAAAAGCAACAATCCCCGCAACGGCAGACCCAATAATGATTTTTTGAGCCTGCGTCAGCTTTCCAAAAAGGGTAACAAGTTGTAAGAAAAGTGCTTTAAAATCCATTCTAGTGAATGCCTACTTTATACTAAAGGTTCTATAAGGGTAAAGAATCGGTCATTTTGTGCCGATGTCCCGACAGTGACACGAATAGCATTCAATCCATAACTGCTTAAGTCACGTATAATCATACCCTTTTTTAAAAGTTCTTGGGCTATTTGTGATGAATTTTTTGTTTCAGGAAGCGCTAATGTAATAAAATTCGTATAGCTTTCAATGCAATCAATCCCTTTGTTCTTCGCAAACGCTTCATACCGTTTCATCTCATTAAAATTATCCGCTATACACCCTTGTACAAATAGCTCATCTTCTAACGCAACTGATGCCGCTTCAAGGGAGAGGGTTGTGATGTTAAAGGGGGGGCGTACTTTGTAAAGGGTTTTGATAATCGGTGCTTGAGCAATCCCATATCCGACACGCATCCCCCCTAATCCGTACGCTTTTGAAAAAGTCCCCAAAAATAGTACATTCTCAAATTTTTCGATTAATGCTTTTGGTTCTACTGCATACGCAGGATCTTTGAAACGGGCATACTCCATGTAAGCTCCATCCACAATGACGAGAGTATCATTATCAATTTTTTCGATAAAAGCGATCATATCTTCAGCATAAATTGCATCTCCCGTAGGATTGTTCGGAGTACACAAGAAAATAATAGCAGGTTGATGCTCTAGGTAAAGGGCGTAAAACTCTTCCATATTATGTTCACGTGAAGCCGTTCGGATAATATTCGCCCCCACTTGTTTGGCGTAAATTTCGTACATAGCGAAAGTGACACTGTTCATCAAGATAGTGGAACCCGTATGCGCTTTAGCGTGAATAGCAAACTCGATCACTTGATCGCTTCCTGCGCCAATAATCAGTTCATTGGTGTTAATAATATATTTTTTTGATAACGCATCTTTTAACTTAACCATCGAATCATCCGGGTAAAGTGCCATATTATCAATAATGGAACACACCGCATTTTTGACTTTCGGTGAACATCCAAATGGATTTTCATTGCTTGCCAATTTGACAATATCCTCTTTATTAATCCCATATTCACGAACAACGAGTTCAATAGGCTTGCCCGCTTCATACGTTGTGATACTCTCTAATGCTTTATTAAATGTCATAATTCCCCCTTTACGTAACTTCCCAACCACGTCACTTCATCACTATGCTTGGCAATAATCTTTTGAACGTGAGCCTCATCAATATGACCGAAAAAGTCGATAAAGAACCAATACCCAAATCCACCTTCATCCCGAGAAGGACGACTCTCTATTTTACTTAGATTAATATCCGCTTGATTGAAATCTTCCAGAAAATGGAACAATACCCCTGATTTTTGAGTATCTTTTAACCGAACGAGAATAGAGGTTTTATCTTCTCCGCTGGGCGCATTTTTAAAATCACTGAGGATAAAAAAGCGAGTGGCATTATTGTGAGTATCTTCAATATTTTCAAACAAAGTCGGTAACCCATACAACTTCGCCGCAATATGACTACAAATAGCCGCCGCCGTAGGATCTTTGGACGCTAATACCGCGGCTTTCGCTGTTGACTCTACGGGAATATGCTCGACACGATCCAGTCCATGCTCCAACAAAAATTCTCGGCACTGACCAAATCCTTTATCTTTGGAATAAATCTTGATAATGTTGTGCAATTTTTCCGCTTTTGTCGCAAATGCCATATGAATAGGCATATAAAGTTCTGCAACAATTTTTACACTGCTTTTTCCCAATAGATCAAGAGTCTCGCCTACAACACCATCACGACTGTTTTCGATAGGGACAACGCCAAACTTCGCACGACCCGCTTCGAGTGTTTTGAAAACCGCTTCAATAGATCCCAGAGAGAGATAATCACTCATTGCCCCAAAACGAGACTCCGCCGCTTGGTGGGTAAAACTCCCCTCAGGCCCTAAATAAGCAATTTTTTCAGGAAGTTCCAGATTTCGGGCAACGGCAAATATTTCCAAAAAAACGGCTTCAATCGCACTACGATTAAGCAAACCAGCCGATGTTTCACTCAAGTGGCTTAAACGATCCAGTATTGCTTTTTCCCGCTCAGGACGATAAATTGCCCCTTTCGTTGCATGCTTAATCTCCCCTACCCGTTGAACGACTTCCATTCGACGATTGAGAAGGGCTAAGACTTCATTATCCAACGCATCAATCGCCTCTCTGCACTCTTCTAATGTTTCCATAACTCCTCCAATACTGCTTTCATATCTGGATAAATTGCATCAGGCTTCACGCTCAATTGTGGCACGATCTCCTCTGCCGTACGATATTTTCCACTTAGGACAAATATTCCTCTCATTCCCAACGCTTGTGCAGGAAGTAAATCTCCCGTCACGTCATCACTAATAATCGTGATATCACTAAAGTGTGCCCCTGCTTGTTGCTTCAAAAATAGTTCCAATGCCGTCTCAAAAAAAGTATCACTTGGCTTTCCCACCACAGAATAGGGTATTGCGGTCGCAAACTCCAGCATCTTCATAATCGCCCCTACCCCTGGATAGCGTTTGGAGTTTTTGACATACAAAGAGGTTTCGTGCATTCCGATAAGTTCTGCCCCACCGAGAAGAAATTCGATCATCTGCGCATACTCATCAGCACTGAAATTTTCTTTTATGGCAACAAGGACAACATCAGGCTTCAGGAAATCAAGGCTATACCCCATTGATTTTAAAACATTCAAAAACTCTTCTGAGCCATACGCCGCTATTCTTTTGTCAGAGGATATATGATCTTCCAAAACCATTAACGGATCCAAATAATGAGTAGCGGGAATCTTCAATCCAATCCCATTCAAATAGGCTAGAAATTCTTCACTGCGATATTTGGTACTATTTGTAATAACGATATATGGGATATGGTGCTGGTTCAAATAATCAATAAATTCAACGGCACCGTTTAACGGAAGTTTCGTTGCATCATCGATCAATGTCCCCTGCACATCAATAAAAAACATTACAGATACTCACGCTCTAATGCAATAACATCTTCAAATGTTTCACGCGCACGAATCAGACGTGCTTCACCATTCTCAAACGCAACCTCAGCGGAACGCCCTCGTGTATTGTAGTTGCTTCCCATCCCAAAACCATACGCCCCTGCACTGTGGACGATGAGCAAATCATTATGCTCCATCATCGGTAACGGATACTCTTTTGCCAAGAAATCACCACTTTCACATACAGGACCTACAATATCAGCAGGTGTGCATTCACCCTCATTTTTCAATGCTTCGACACGGTGGTACGCTTTATACAAACTTGGACGGAGAAGATCATTCATTGCCCCATCGACAACAACAAATCGCTTTGAACCATTTTTTTTCTCATACAACACTTTCGTCAAAAAGTACCCTGCATTGGCGGTCAAAAAACGCCCTGGTTCGCAAATGATCGTCACATCTAACCCTTTGAGCGCCCCTAAAATTGCTTGTGAATAGTCGTATGGTGTAATCGTCGTTTCATCATCATACTGAACTCCCAAACCTCCCCCAACATCAAAGAACTTAAGGTTAATATCAATAGCCGAAAGAGAGCGCATCAAATCCGCCACAATAACTGCCGCTTCATAAATGGGTTCTAATGCCGTAAGCTGTGAGCCAATGTGAAAATGAATTCCTACAGGATCCAAATGAGGTGAATTTTTCGCACGGATATACATCCGCTTCGCCGCATTGATCTCTACTCCAAATTTATTATCGTGTAACCCCGTAGAAATATACGGATGCGTTTGTGGATCAATATTCGGATTTACACGAATACTAATACGTGCTTGCTTGCCGATTTCTTGCGCAATCATTTCAACACGCCCCAACTCTGCTTCACTCTCGACATTAATATAAAGAATATCGCTGATTAACGCTTCACGTATCTCATCATCTCTCTTGCCTACACCGCTAAAAATAACTTTGTAAGAGGGGACTCCCGCCATCAATGCACGTCGCACTTCACCAATCGAGACACAATCCGCCCCAGAGCCTAATGATGCAAAATGTTTAATAACACTAAGATTCGAATTTGCTTTGACCGCATACGCGAGGATGGATTTACGTCCACGGAATGCTTCTTTTAACGTATCAAATTGTTCTTTCATCGCATCAAAATCATAAAGATACAAAGGGGTGGAGTAGGTGTCTGCCAAAGATTGAAAAGGGATCACACATTAGCCTTTTTTTGGGATAAATTTAAAAATGATTTTATCTTAAATCTGCTTAGATTCAAGATGGTAAAAATTGCCAACAGCACGATAGGCATAACAATTCCCACTTCAGGGGAAAGCGTTTTATTATTGGAGAGTTCACCACTCATAAACAGCAGCCCCCATACCAATAGTGTCGTTAATATGGCACCAAAACTGTAAAGCGAAAGATTTGCAAAACGAGAACCGATAGGAACACGCCCATAAATAAGAACAATCAGTATTAAAGCAAACCACGGCGTAATCAACGTCCGATACAATGAACTTTTAATTTTTGAGAGATCAATATTTTGTGCATTTAACAATCTCATTGCATCCACTGCATCAAGTATCGTATAATTCACTTTCCCCTCATAAATTTGATCGAGTATTTTGGGTCTGAAATCATGAAGAACGCGTATTTCATTGACATCTTCACTCTCAATTCCCTTTCCCCGTAAATTTAATATCTCAGGAGGTCGTATCAAATGAGCCTTTTGAATAACCCAATAATGATCTTTATAATAAGCTTCATCAGCGCTCAATGCTTCATGAAGCTTCCCTTTTTCAAAAGTAAAAATACGTATTGTTTGCGCTGTTTGAGTGATGGGGTTAAGAGTTCCAAAGAAAATATAATTCCCCTCATGAGTAAAAAAGAGATTGTTCGTTGGAATCAACAGCTGTGACGATTCGCGCAGATTATCAGAATACTCATTGGCACGGGCAAACGACGTTGCATGAGCACCTATATAGATCATCAATACAATCACCGTTGTTACGAGAAAAGGCGCTAATACTTTTAACCTCGAATACCCAAGGGCATAATACGCACTCAAAGCATTCGAGCGCACAAGCTCCACCATCGTGATAATAAAAGCAAAAACAATCGAAATAGGAAGCATCATGTCCAACGCATACAACCACCGATAGCTAACGTACAATAATGCAAGATTCGCCGATTTTGGGAGCTTGGCAAGGCTATCCATCAGATCAAAGCCCAACATAAACCCCGTCAGTGCAATCAAAATAATAATACAATACCGAAGATAAAGAAAAGAGATTGTTTTAAAGAAAAGCATCATCACCTACCGTATAAAAGGTTTTTACGAAAGCGCAAACCCCTTCAGCGAACATTTAGAAGAGACCTCACTGCAAGGTGAGGTAAGCAATAGTTCCACCGCATCCGCTGCTTTGCCAATCCATTCTTTTAAATGTGTTTGTTCCTCGGAAGAAAAAGAGTGAAGGACATAATCAGCAACTTGCGATTTGTGTTCAGGTTTACCAATGCCCATACGAACACGCGTATATTCAGGCGAAATAGCCAAATCTGTTGATTTTAAGCCATTGTGACCACCATGACCACCCCCTTTTTTGAAGCGCAAAGCTCCAAAGGGGAGATCAAGATCATCATGGATAACAATGACATCATCAATTTTATAGAAATTTTTAACGGCTAAAATTGACTTGCCCGAAAGATTCATAAAAGTAAGGGGCTTGAGAAGGAAATGGTTCCCCATTTTAAACAACTCACCATCAAATGAGCTCTTTGAAATATTAACCACATTACGACGACGACATAACTCATCGATCACCATAAATCCAATATTATGACGTGTTGATGCGTATGCCGAGCCGGGATTGCCCAGTCCGACGATTAGCATAATTATTTTGCTTTGATGATACTCAAAACAGATACGCGATCCGCATCAGTAAAAGTAACATTATCAATACGTGCTACATCACGAAGCAATACTGAATCACCCAAATCAAGAGGAGCTACATTGATTTCGATGAAATTAGGAATATTTTCGATTGCTGCTTTAACGCGAAGGCGTTTTTTTGCAACGAATAACATCCCTTTGTTTTTCATACCGATAGGAGTTCCTACAGTTTTAACAGGAATATGATAATGCGCTACAAGACCAGTTTGTGCAATCATCAAATCAACGTGCAACAAATTACCAGAAACAGGATGAGACTCATACCCTTGAACAACAACGTTCAATTCTTGACCTGCTACACTTACAGGAAATGCTATTGTTTCTTTATTACGCACCGTACGGATAAAATCGTTCATTTTGAACGCAGCGTGAATATTTGCAATCCCTTTTCCGTAGATGTTAGCAATAAGATAACCATCACGGCGAAACGCTTTTGTTATCGGTTTGCCAATACTCTCTCTTACAATGCCTTCTAACATATTAATGTCCTTAAAATAAAATGAGGCGAATTATACTTAAAATAGCCTAAAAAAAGCCTTTACCCTTTTAAGCCGATAATCTCATCTTCGTGAAATTCCCGCTTGATAGCTTCATTTCCAACATCATTTTTATCCATACTCTCTGCCATTCCATTCATTTTAAGTTTCAAATCTGATGGTGAGGTTGCATATCCTAGCGCATCGTCACGGCTAATACGTCCTGAAAGATATAAATCCAAAATTCCCTGATCAAATGTTTGTGATCCATAAAGTTCTTTCCCCTCGGCAATCGTATCGGGAATCTCAGCATCGCGGTTTTCAGCAATCAGCTGTTCAATACGTGCTGTACGAACCAGTACTTCTAGCGCCGCTGTCCGTTTTCCGTCTACTGTCGGAATAAGGCGTTGAGAGATAACCCCTTTTAGAACCGATGCAACCGTCATACGGACACGATTTTGCTCCACTGAGGGGAAGACCGATACAATACGGTTCACCGTCTCTTTTGCATCCAAAGTATGGAGTGTAGAGAAAACTAAGTGTCCCGTATCGGCTGCATGGAGGGCAATCTCAATAGTCTCCATATCCCGCATCTCTCCAACAAGAATAATATCAGGATCTTCACGCAACGCGGCACGAAGTGCATTTCCAAAACTCTTTGTATCTTGTCCAACACTTCGTTGATTAATAATACACCTACGGTCTTTATGAACAAACTCAATCGGATCTTCAATCGTAATAATATGCTTACGTTTGGTTAGATTAATCTCATGCATAATAGCCGCGAGGGTCGTTGACTTACCACTTCCTGTTACCCCAGTAACCAACACCAATCCGCGCTCCATTTGGGCAAATGTATGAACAACCTGAGGAAGAGCAAGCTCATCAATTGTCAAAATTTTGACAGGGATGAGACGAAATACTGCCGATATCCCCTCCATTTGAAAGAAAATATTGATACGAAAACGGGTAGCTTCATCGAACGGATAGACTAAATCGAGTTCTTTTTTTTCTACTAACTCATTGAAACGAGTACGTAAAAGCTCTTTTGCAAAAATAAGAGCTTCATCCTTAGAAAATATTTCTCCAGAAAGGGGTATGATTTCCCCATTAATACGAGCTCTGACGACTGCATTGGCTTTAACATGAAGATCGCTTCCCCCTGCATCAATCATACGACGTAAATAACCCCGTATTTTTTTTAAAATATCAAAATTCAGATTTTCTAATTCGTTTTGATCCATTTTCATGATGTTTTACTCCAATGCCGTTAAAATTTCATTAAAAGCGCTTTTAAACGCTTCCAGTCCCTCGTCTATTTGCGCTTCAATCACATGATCCATATTGATTCCAGCCTCTTTTACGTGTTGTTTATGAAGTGCAATTTTTTCACTTGAGAGGGGGAGTTTGATTGTTTTATCTCCACCCATAATATATGCGTCAATTGTTGCAATAGGTGCGGTATTGATACTATTAGTAGCAAGTAGCTCATCAATATAATAGGATGCTCTTAAACTATCCCCTTTAACTCCCGTACTGGCAAAAAGAACGCGACATTTCGGAACATGCTGTGCTTCTACTTGGCTATAGATTTCTGCTGCGTTCATAATCCCCATCAATCCTGATTCAACACCCTCCGATTGCAATTGTTCATCAATGGCACGATCAATACGACTGACAAAAACGCTAATCACTGCATCAACGGGCTCACTATTTTTGGAAGCATTTATAAAAGCATTCGCACACTGTTGCGCTTGCTCGCAGGAGAAAACCAACGTAGCATTAACAGGAATACCGCGAGAAGCCAATGATTCCATCGCACCGTATCCTGCTGGGGTGGCAGGAATTTTAATCATAACATTAGGGCGATCAATCGTTTCAAAAAGGCGTATCCCTTCCTGCACCGTTGCTTGTGTATCATCACACAAAAACGGATCAACTTCAATACTCACATACCCATCATCTCCCACATCGTACAAAGGACGCAAAATATCCGCCGCTTTTTGAATGTCGAAGATGGCAACGGCTTCATATTTCTCTTTGGGGGAGAGATGAGTGAGCGTTGACAGTTGCTCTTTATATGCGCTAGACGTGAGAATCGCATTTTTAAAAATAGCAGGATTGGAGGTAGCACCATTAATGATCCCCTGAGCTACGAGTTTTTTAAACCCTTCATCCAGAAAAGTACGTTCGATAAAATCAGCCCATAAGGAGAAGCGTGCGGTAGGAATATACATTATTTTAGCTCCAAAGCATTAAAGTGCAGTGATTATGCCAAAAAATGGTTAAAAATAGAGATGCACACCGACTCTCATCCGATCATCATTAATATGTTGGTGATTCATTTCCAGTGTACCAAAAAAACTGATGGAAGAATTAACTTGCCATTGATGGGAAAATATTCCATGTATCCGATGCGGTGCATCAGCGTAAAAAATTTCTCCCATCTCCATGAACGTCTTCATCCGATTTCCCCAATTAATAGCCCCTCCTGCACTCAATCCGATTCCTATATCACTGTTAAAACCTGCGCGCACTTCTGGTTCGGTTAGTAAATACCCATACCATTTGTCATTTCCTATAGCACTTCCAGCACCAATACGCGTTACAAAACTTAGTTGGTCTATCCCATACTCTCTATCCCATCCCGCCTTCATACGCCATGAAAAGGGTTTAAAGAATTGACTCACAGGAGTAAGAGAGGAGAGAGAAAGCAGTGTCAGCCGCTCAAGGCTCACCTTATCATTATCAAGCCCAATTAGGGTATCAAGA
>CANMHZ010000026.1 GCA_947497635.1 Helicobacteraceae bacterium
GAGAGCATCAATACTTTACACTCAGCAATCGCTTCAGCCCCTAGTGGTACGTGAACTGCCATTTGGCCACCATCGAAATCCGCATTGAACGCCGCACAAACGAGAGGGTGCAATTGAATCGCTTTACCATCAATGAGTTTCGGATGAAATGCTTGGATCGAAAGTTTGTGAAGTGTCGGTGCACGGTTAAGCATGATAGGATACCCATCAACGATTTCCGCCAAACACTCCCAAACTTCATTGGTTTTCTCATCAATCATTTTTTTAGCCGCTTTCACGGTTGTTGCGTACCCTTTATCTTCGAGTTTCGCAATCAAATGAGGTTTGAAAAGTTCCAATGCCATCAATTTAGGCAATCCACATTGATCCATACGTAATGTTGGTCCAACAACGATAACGGAACGTCCCGAGAAGTCAACACGCTTACCGAGAAGATTTTGACGGAAACGTCCTTGCTTCCCTTTAATAATCTCAGAAAGTGATTTAAGAGGACGTTTATTGGCACCTTTAACCGCATTCGCACGACGGCCATTGTCAAACAATGCATCAACTGCTTCTTGCAACATACGTTTTTCATTACGAACAATGATTTCCGGTGCTTCAAGCTCGATAAGACGTTTTAGACGTTGGTTACGGTTAATAACACGACGATAAAGGTCATTGACATCCGATACCGCAAATTTACCACCATCCAAACTTACCAATGGGCGTAGTTCTGGAGGCAATACAGGAAGTGCTGTAAGCATCATCCAAGCAGGGTTATTCCCAGAATTCAAAAACGATTCGATAACTTTAAGACGTTTAACAATTGTTTTACGTTTTGCTTCTGAATTGGTTTTTTGAACATCTTCTTTCAACGCTGAAAAGAGGTCAACAAGATCAAGTGAATCCAAAAGATCACGAACAGCTTGTCCCCCCATTTCAGCAGAAAAACCGCTTTCTCCATAACGTTGTACGAGAGTGCGATATTGCTCCTCATTAAGAACATCGTATTTAAGAACAGGTGACGTTTGTCCACCATCATAACACGCTTCTCCGCCTGTTTTAACGATGTATGCTTCATAATACAATACGCGTTCAAGATCTTTCATCTTAACACCAAGGAGTGTACCAATACGGCTAGGAAGTGAACTAACATACCAAATATGGGCAACAGGGGTTACAAGATCAATATGCCCCATACGGTTACGACGAACTTTTGAACTCGTAACTTCAACACCACATTTTTCACACACAACGCCTTTGTAGCGCATTTTTTTGTATTTTCCGCACAAACATTCGTAATCACGAACCGGTCCGAAAATCTTGGCACAAAACAATCCGTCACGCTCTGGCTTAAGAGTACGGTAGTTGATTGTTTCTGGTTTTTTTACTTCACCATGACTCCATGAGAGAATTCTCTCAGGAGACGCAAGGCGAAATTGTATTTGTTTAATATCCGTAGGACGATTGTCATCCGTTACTGCAATTGGTACTAATTTACTCATTGTCATCCACCTCGTCAAAAATCTCAATATCGAGCGCCAACGCTTGAAGCTCTTTGGTCAATACAAATAATGTTTCAGGAATACCAGATGGTGGAACGCTCTCACCTTTGGTAATCGCTTTGTATGCACGGACACGTCCGTCTACATCATCCGATTTGATTGTCAACATCTCTTTAAGAACTGCAGAAGCACCATACGCTTCAAGTGCCCATACTTCCATCTCTCCGAAACGTTGTCCGCCGAAGAGTGCCTTACCACCGACTGGTTGTTGTGTTACTAATGAGTATGGTCCCGTTGAACGTGCGTGTACTTTCTCATCAACCAAGTGATGAAGTTTCAAGATATACATATACCCAACGTTAACACGTTCCTTAAGCTTTTCGCCCGTTTTACCGTCGTAAAGCTCCATTTTACCATCATTGTCAAGTTTTGCTAACTCGAAAAGTTGTCCGAATTCTGCTTCCGTAACCCCTTCGAAAATAGGAGTAGCAAATTTAACCCCTTTAGCCCAATCTTGTGCGTATCCAAGGAATGTCATATCGTCCATAGCACCAATAGTTGCTACTGCATTCATAAGTCCTGCAACATCTGCAAAAGAGATCATTTTTGCACGAAGTTCCCCTATAAACTCTTTACGTTTCGCTTCAAAAATCTCTTGAAGTTGGAATCCAAGCTCTCGCCCAACCATACCCAAGTGCATTTCTAAAATTTGACCAACGTTCATACGTGATGGAACCCCAAGTGGATTCAAACAAACGTCAACCGTACGACCGTTTGCCATGTACGGCATATCAACCTGAGGAACGATAATCGAAACGATACCTTTATTCCCGTGGCGACCTGCCATTTTGTCCCCAACTTTGAGTTTACGTTTAGTAGCAATATAAACTTTAACATATTTCACAACGCCATTTGGGAGAATATCATCTTTTTCCAAGATAGAGAGTTTCTCTTCATGCTCATCACGGAATTTTTTCTTCTCTTTTTGGAAATGGTTTTTCGTTTGATTGTATTTCTCTTGAATCCCATCCGTATAGGCTTTAACAATGGTATTCATAGCAAAACGGTTAACCTCTTTGAGATCGTCGCCATTCACCAAATCACCTGCACTGTATTCACGTCCATTGACGGTTACAGCGCTTTGAAGAGGGTGTTTCGTCAAGATAGAGGAGATACGAAGCATCTCTTCTTTGTCAATCATCAACAAACGATCATAATGCTCACGCTCTAGTTCATCACGCTCTGCTTTTTCAAGCTCAAGAGTACGTGGATCTTTATCGTACCCTTTTTTCGTAAAGACTTTAACATCTACAATAACCCCTTCCATACTAGCTGCACAGTAAAGAGATTTATTAACAACGTGACCTGCTTTTTCTCCAAAAATAGCGCGCAATAGACGCTCTTCAGGAGTTGGTTTTACTTCACCTTTAGGAGAAACTTTACCAACAAGAATCATTCCACCTCTAACGTAAGTACCAATTTTTACAATACCGCTATCATCAAGATGCGCTAATTCATCATCACGAACGTTTGGAATATCACGAGTGATTTCTTCTACACCATGTTTTAGCTCACGTGCTTCTGCTTCTTTTTCATAAATATGAACCGAGGTAAAAGCATCTTCACGAATCATACGCTCAGACATAACGATCGCATCTTCGAAGTTATACCCATTCCATGGCATAAAGGCTACAAGTGCATTAATTCCTAGAGCCAACTCACCTTGATCCATGTTCGGACCATCAGCGATAATTTGCCCTTTGGCAACGGCTTGACCTTGTTTGACGATCGGACGCTGCATAAAGGTCGTATTTTGATTGGTACGAAGATTTTTTTGCAAAGGATAGTAATCAATAAACGTCCCCTCCTCATCTTCACCCATCACGTAAATGTGCTTACTGTCTACTTTTTCAACAACACCAGCACGATCTGCTTTTGCACATTCCCATGAATCACGAGCAACAAGTTTTTCAACTCCTGTTCCGACCATAGGCGCTTGTGGACGAAGCAAAGGAACCGCTTGACGTTGCATATTCGATCCCATAAGAGCACGGTTCGCATCATCGTGTTCCAAGAAAGGGATCAAACTTGCCGCAACACCAACAACCATATGCGGTGTCAAATCACGAAGATCACAATCACTTGGTGATTTAAGCATGATTTCGCCATCTTTACGAATTTCAACCAAATCATCAAGGAAAACACCATTTTCACCAAGACGGCTTGATGCTGCTGCGATAGTTTTGCCTTCTTCTTGCGTTGCAGTCAAGTAAACAACTTCAGAGGTTACAACTCCATCCTTAACCGTGTTATACGGAGCTTCAATAAAGCCGTGCTCATTAACTTTCGAATACGTAGCCAAAGTATTGATCAAACCAATATTTTGTCCCTCAGGAGTCTCAATTGGACAGATACGACCATAGTGAGTAGGATGAACGTCACGTACTTCAAATCCAGCACGTTCTTTAACAAGACCACCCTCACCCAATGCAGAAAGACGACGCTTATGGGTAACTTCCGACAATGGATTGGTTTGATCCATAAACTGTGACAATTGTCCACCGCTAAAGAACTCCATAATGGTCGATGTGATCATTTTCGAGTTAACCAAATCGTGTGGCATTAATTCCGCTGTTGGTCCACTCATTGTAGAGAGTTTATCTTTGATCGCTTTTTGCATCTTGACAAGACCATTGTGAAGCTCGTTTCCTAGCAATTCACCAATAGAACGGATACGACGGTTACCAAGGTGATCACGGTCATCAATACGCCCTTGTCCATTTTTAACTTTAATAACATATTTAACCGTATTGATAATATCTTCGTTCGTCAAAACAGTTACATACTCAGGAACATTAAGCCCTAATTTATGATTCATTTTCATACGACCAACGCGAGTCAAATCATAGCGCTCAGGATCAAAGAAAAGTTGATTAACAAAAACTTTTGCTGCATCTTTCGTAACAGGCTCACCAGGACGCATTACTTTATAAATACGAATCGCGGCTAAATCATTTTCATCTTCAATATCTTCGGTTTGTTTTAACAATTTCAATGAATCAACATCAGCAATAAATGCATTAATTACTGAGCTATCGTGCCCTTCTGCAAGGTCATTCGCGATTACAAATTCAGTAATCCCAGCATCAAGCATTTTTTTAAGCTTCGTTTCATCCAATTGGGTCATTGTATCAAACATCACTTCGCCTGTTGAGCTGTCTATGATAGGCTCAGCCAAATGGCGTTCGATCAATATTTCGATAGGGTATTGAATTGCTTTAACACCCTCTGCTAACATTTTCTCCGCTTTTTTAGAAGAGAGACGTTTACCGGCTGCAACAAGAAGCTTCCCATCAGGATCAACCAAATCATACGATAGACGACCGTCAAAATGTTCGTGATCAAAATCAAGTAAATATTTATTATTCTCTACTCGGATTTTTTGAAGTGGATAAAATATTTTTAGAATATCTTGTTTACTGTAACCCAAAGCACGGAACATAATCGTTACAGGAACTTTACGGCGTTTATTGATACGCATATAAAGGATATCTTTTGGATCATACTCAAAATAAAGCCATGAACCACGATCAGGGATGATTTGCCCTGTAAAAATCATTTTACTACCCGCAGTTGTCGACTCTTCTTCTTTGAAGATTACCCCTGGACTACGGTGAAGCTGATTAACAACAACACGTTCAACGCCGTTAATAACAAACGACGTACGCTCCGTCATAAGAGGAATATCGCGGATAAAAATTGTTTGTTCTTTAATATCCTTAACACCCATTTTTTCTTTGGTATTTTCATCACGATCCCAAATCATAAGACGTGTTTTCATACGTAATGATACGGAATACGTCAAACCACGCTCCATACACTCACGAACCGTGTATTTAGGGCGGCCAACTTCTGACCCTAAGTATTCAAGAGAAAGACGATTTTGTGTGTCGTGGATAGGAAAAACAGATTGAAAAACACGCTCAATACCACTTTTAGAACGATCTTTTTGATCTAACATCAAAAAAGATTCGTACGAATTTTGTTGAAGTTGTAAAAGATTTGGAACTTCAATTTGTTGTGGGGTTTTCGCGAAATCAACGCGCAAGCGGTTTCCAGAGTGAAGAGTATTTAACATTAGGCTACCTCAATCGAAATTTGTGATCCCATAAATAGGGATAAAAAGTGTAAAGTCTAAAAGTTGAGCTTTCCCAACCCTATAACGACGGATGGGCACTCTTCCGAAATGAAAAAATCAATTCGGAAAAGCGCCCTGAGAGTGTGGAGGCGGGAGCCTCCAATCGATCAAATAATTATTTGATTTCGACCGCTGCACCAGCTTCTTCAAGATCTTTTTTAGCAGCTTCAGCAACATCTTTGCCAACGCCTTCTTTGATTGTTGTAGGAGCGTTATCAACAGCATCTTTAGCCTCTTTAAGACCAAGACCTGTAAGTGCACGTACTACTTTAATAACGTTGATTTTTTTCTCACCAGCGTCTTTAAGGATAACATCAAATTCAGTTTTCTCTTCTACTTCTACAGCCGCAACTGCACCACCAGCAACCGCTACAGGTTGAGCAGATACTCCGAATTTTTCTTCGAATTCTTTTACAAGCTCAGAAAGCTCAAGGACAGAAAGGTTTGAGATAAACTCAAGTACGTCTTCTTTTGTAACAGCCATTGTATTCTCCTATTAGGTATTTTTAGTTTTTTATGCCGATTTTTCAATCAGCAATTTTTCAAGGCAACAGTTATGCTGCTGCTTCTTCCTCACGCTTATTCTTAAGCGCATCGAGTCCGATTGTAAAGTTGCGAACTGGTCCCATCCAAACAGATGCGAGCATTCCAAGCAATTCTTCACGTCCTGGCAATGTAGCAAACGTACGAACTTTCGCTTCGTCTGCCGCTTGACCATCGATATATGCTGTTCGAAGTGTGAATTTATCATTTGCTTTCGCAAATTCAACAACTGTTTTAGCAGCTGCTATAGCATCTTCACCCCAAACAAAAATGTTGGTATCGACGATATCAATACCAGACATTCCTGCATTGTTAAGAGCGATTGTTGCAAGTGTATTTTTAACTACTTGAACTTTCGTATCTTTTTCACGTGCAATTTTACGGAGAGATTCGAGGTTACCAACAGTAAGACCACGATAATCACACATAACTACAGCGTTAGCAGATTTAAATTGTTCTGTTAATGTATTAACAATCTCATATTTTTGTGTTTTATTCATTATTTCTCCTTTCCAGACAGGTACTTCAAGCGGGGCGGGTAAACCGATTAAGACTTTCGTCCCCTACTCTCTTCAGTCCATAAGATAAAATTTAATTAATTTATGCTCTAATATCAAGAAGTTCTTGAATATCAAATTTAATTGCTGGACTCATTGTCAAAGAAAGTGCTGCATTTTTGATGTAACGACCTTTAGCTGTTGATGGTTTCGCACGGTTAATAGCACCAACAAATGCTTTGATATTTTCAGCGATTTTATCAGTATCAAAACTTACTTTACCGATACCAGCATGAATATTTCCTTTTTTGTCAACACGGAAATTTACTTGTCCGCCTTTAACATTGCTTACCGCTTTTGCGATATCAGCGGTTACTGTTCCAGTCTTAGGATTTGGCATCATCCCTTTTGGCCCGAGGATACGTCCCACTTGACCAACAAGACCCATACAATCAGGAGCTGCAACAACGATATCAAAATTGATATTCCCTGCTTTGATTTGCTCAACTAAATCGTCAGTACCAACAATATCAGCGCCTGCAGCTTTTGCTTCATCAGCTTTAGCCCCTTTTGCAAAAACAGCCACACGAACCACTTTACCCGTACCGTGAGGAAGCACAACCGCGCCACGGATCATTTGGTCAGCATGACGAGGATCAACACCAAGATTCAAAGCAATTTCAACAGTTTCGTCAAATTTTGCTGATTTTAGCTCTTGTAAAAAAGCAGAAGCATCCGCTACTGAGTAGCTTTTTGCCATATCAATTTTTGCACTTAGTTCTTTATAACGTTTTCCAGCCATTGTAATTCTCCAATAATAGAATCTGCCGCAGAGTTTAGACTCTTTGCGGTCGAAGAGCATAGCAAATTTATCTCCTAAGAGATAAATTTAGTCAATAATATCAACACCCATTGAACGTGCTGAACCAGCAATTGTTGCTGCAGCAGCTTCAATACAATCAGTGTTCATGTCTTGCATTTTTTGCTTAACAATTTCCATCAATTGATCTCTAGTGATTTTACCCACTTTATTCTTCATAGGATTATCAGTCCCTTTCTTAAGACCAGCTGCTCTCATAATGAGTGCAGACGCAGGAGGTTGCTTTGTGATAAAAGAGAATGTCTTATCCGCGTATACTGTAATAACTACAGGTAATTTAAAACCAGCCTTATCTTTTGTACGCTCATTGAATGCTTTACAGAATTCCATTATATTAACACCACGTTGACCGAGGGCAGGTCCAACTGGAGGAGCTGGATTAGCCGCTCCAGCATTAACTTGTAGCTTGATATAGCCCGTAATTTTTTTTGCCATTTGTGCTTCCTTTTTTGAGATTAAATAATTTTTTCGACTTGCGTATACGCGATATCAACAGGGGTACTACGCCCAAAGATAGAAACATTAAGCTTCAATGATCCATGTTCAAGGTCATACTCGTCCACTGTACCTGTAAAATTAGCAAATGGACCATCAACAATACGAACCATTTCACCTCTGTCAAAAAAGACTTTTGGTTTCGGAGCCGAACGGTTGGTTACACGATCCAAAATAACGGCAATATCACTTTCACTCAAAGGTGTTGGCTTATTTGCTTCACCAATAAATCCTGCTACTCGAGGTAGTGATTGGATTCGATGCTGTAAATCAATTGATAAATCGATATTAGCAAAAACATACCCTGAATAGAGAGAACGCTCTGTTATTTTTTTCTTCCCATTTTTCACTTCAATAACATCTTCTGTTGGAACAATTACTTCTGTAATAACTTCTTCAAGATGATTTTCAGCAATAATATTTTCGATAGCAGCTTTAACACTACGCTCACTACCAGCATACGTTTGAATTGAGTACCAACGGTGTGCCATTCTTTTTCCTTAATTCAAAATTGCCGAAACGCTAGAGGACATAATAAAATCCACCAATGCCAAAAAGAGCACCATGAAAGTTACGACAATCATTACCGCAATAAACGCTTGCTTAACCTGTGGCTTAGTGGGAAAAATAACTTTTGCAAGCTCTAATTTCGCTTGGTGAAAAGCGCTACTAACACTGTTTTTCATTAGGTATCCTTAGGACATTTCGAACCAATAAAGCCCGAGAGCACCATTAGTTAAAAATGTGGTGGCAGGCCAGGGGGGATTCGAACCCGCAACCATCGGATTTGGAATCCGGCGCTCTACCATTGGAGCTACTGACCTATCATTAGAATGAAATCCCCGAAGGGAAAACGACTTAAAGTTTTGCTTCTTTATGAATCGTGTGTTCACGACAAAATTTACAAAACTTTTTCATTGAGAATTTCTCAGTATGAGTTTTTTTGTTTTTAGTAGTGTGATAGTTACGACGAGTACACTTTTCACATGCTAAATGGATATTTTCGCGCATATTTGCCTTTCTTATCCAGCCCTAAAGCTGGGAAAAATTATGCTAGGATTTTAGAAACAACCCCAGCACCTACAGTACGTCCACCTTCACGGATGGCGAAACGAGTACCTTCTTCCATCGCAATCGGATGAATCAATTCAGCAATAATCTTTACATTATCACCAGGCATAACCATTTCAGTACCTTCTTGCAAGGTGATAGCACCTGTACAGTCTGTAGTACGAACATAGAATTGTGGGCGGTAACCGTTAAAGAATGGAGTATGACGTCCACCTTCTTCTTTGCTCAATACATAAATCTCAGCCTCAAATTTTGTATGAGGAGTAATTGATTTAGGTTTACAAAGAACTTGTCCACGCTCAACATCTTCTTTTTTAGTACCACGAAGAAGAACACCACAGTTATCACCTGCAAGTCCTTGCTCCATTTCTTTACGGAACATTTCAACACCTGTTACAGTTGTTGTTTGTGTATCACGGATACCTACGATTTCGATAACTTCACCGATTTTGATAGTACCACGCTCAATACGACCAGTTACAACCGTACCACGTCCTGAGATTGAGAAAACATCTTCTACTGGCATCAAGAAATCTTTATCCGTTTCACGAATTGGTTGAGGGATATAACGATCCACTTCATCCATCAATTTAATGATTTTATCAGCCCATGGTCCAAGAGCACCAGCTTTAGCTTCTTCAAGTGCACGTAACGCAGAACCAGCGACGATAGGTGTATCATCACCTGGGAACTCATACATATCAAGAAGTTCACGAATTTCCATCTCTACTAATTCAAGAAGTTCTTCGTCATCAACCATATCTTCTTTGTTCATGAAAACAACGATATATGGAACACCTACTTGTTTAGAAAGAAGGATGTGCTCACGTGTTTGTGGCATTGGGCCATCCGCTGCAGAAACAACAAGGATAGCTCCGTCCATCTGAGCAGCACCAGTAATCATGTTTTTAACATAGTCGGCGTGTCCAGGACAGTCAACGTGTGCATAGTGACGATTTTCTGTTTCATATTCAACGTGTGATGTAGCGATAGTAATACCGCGCTCGCGTTCTTCTGGAGCATTATCGATTTGATCGTAGTCCATAAATTTCGCACCAGTTTTAGTTGCCAAAACAGCAGTAATTGCTGCAGTCAACGTAGTTTTACCGTGGTCAACGTGACCGATCGTACCGATGTTGCAGTGTGGTTTAGTACGTGCAAACTTTTCTTTTGCCATTGTGTCCTCCGACTTAATATTGTAAACTAAAATGGAATTATACCTAAAAACAGCTGAAATAGCTTTCAAGCTTTCAAAAAATTACAGAAATATTACTGGAGCTCACGAGCGGATTTGAACCGCCGACCTCTTCCTTACCAAGGAAGTGCTCTACCCCTGAGCCACGTAAGCATATGAAACAATAATAAATGAATTTTGGAAGCTTAAAAACTATTTTTGTTTTAAGGTAATTGATGAAGTAGTAATTGTGAAATGTATACTTCAGCTCCCAGTGGAGCGGGAAACGAGACTCGAACTCGCGACATTCAGCTTGGAAGGCTGACGCTCTAGCCAACTGAGCTATTCCCGCATACGTGGTGGTGAGAGAAG
>CANMHZ010000027.1 GCA_947497635.1 Helicobacteraceae bacterium
GGGTTTCAATTCCTGTAAGTGTGATATTATTGGCAGCCCCTGCGAGGGTAACCGTATCGACACCAGCCCCTCCTGTAAGAACTTCAACACCAGCAACTTGAACCGTATCTGTAAAACTACCGATAAGAGTATCGGTACCAGTGCTAAGATCAATAAGACCACTAGAAGCAGTTGTTCCCAAAGTTAGAGTATCAGCACCTACAGAACCTTTAAGAGTTTCGACACCCGTAAAGGTAAGAGCGTATGCTCCCGCTGTTCCAAGGGCAAGAACATCAATACCAGTACCCAAATCAATAGACATAGCACTCATGGTAACCCCAAGAGTGACCGTATCGCTAAGTGATCCACCTACAAGATTATCAACATTTTTAACGGTGAGAGTATTGATGGCATCTGCAAGGTCAAGGGTATTATTACCAGCACCAAGATCAATAAGACCAGCGGTAATTTTGGTACCCAACGTGATGGTGTCATCGCCTGTTACACCCGTGATAGTTTCAACGTTGCTAACGGTAAGGCTATTCGTACCATCTGCGAGAGTAAGTTTGTCAATACCAGCACCAAGGTCAATAACCATACCAGCTACACTAGAGCCAAGAGTAACTTTGTCTGAACCGACTCCACCTATAATGGTTTCGACAAGAGTAACCGTGACGTTATTGGCAGCACCTGCAAGGGTAATAGTATCGGTTCCTGAACCTCCGACAACCGTTTCCACGTTCATTATTGTAAGGGTATTAGTAACAGCTGTAAGAAGATTAAGCGTATCCGTTCCAACCCCTAGATCAATCACTATGCTTGAAGCAGTAGAACCCAACGTGAGGGTATCCACACCAGTTGAACCTTTGATACTTTCAACACCCGTTACAGTAAGACTGTACGTTCCTGCTACTCCAAGAATAAGAGTATCCGTACCGCCTTGAGTCATATCAACGACCATAGCAGCTACAGTTGCACCAAGAGTGACCGTATCGCTAAGTGATCCACCTACAAGATTATCAACATTTTTAACTGTGAGAGTATTGATGGCATCTGCAAGGTCAAGGGTATTATTACCAGTACCAAGGTCAATAAGACCAGCAGTGATTTTGGTACCCAACGTGATGGTGTCATCACCTGTTACACCCGTGATAGTTTCAACGTTACTGACTCGGATAGTATTTATAGCATTAGCAAGAGTAAGCGTATCAATACCAGCAGCAAGATCGATGGTTCCCAGTAAGTTGTCTGTCAGAGTAACTTTATCAGCACCAATTCCCCCTGTTAGGGTTTCAACACCTGTAAGTGTTATAGTATTTGCACTGCCTGAGAGAGTAACGGTATCAGTACCAGTTCCCCCAATTAGTGTTTCAACACTAGCCACAGTGACCGTGCTATCAAATTCACTAAGAGTAACAGTGTCTGTACCACTAGCAAGGTCGATGACCATACCAGTAATTGTACCTCCTAGAATAACAGTATCTACACCTGTAGAACCTTTAAGCGTCTCGACATTACTGACATTAAGATCGTACGTCCCTGCTACTCCAAGAGTAAGAATGTCAGTACCACCTGCAAGATCAACAGTCATACCAGAGATTCCAGCACCAAGCGTTACTTTGTCGGTAGAACTTCCTCCCATAAGACTCTCAACGCTTTTAACCGTAACGGTGTTAATGAAATTGGCAAGAGTAAGGCTGTCTGATCCATCGGCAAGATCAAATAAAACACCTGAAACGGTAGCCCCTAATGCAACTATATCCGCTGCACTGCTACCAATTACAGTTGTACCCGTAACTACTAATATACCTGTTTCACTACCCGTTAATTGTTGTGTCGCCATTGTAAACTCCTTGATTAGCTCTCTATTGGGTTTAAATACCTTGTTTCATCAAAAGTATTTTATATCTATCTACACACTATATCGGAGTATAGCAAAAAATATTTAATAAACTGGCGTGAAATTATGAAATTTTTCTAAAATATTCTGTAATAAATTTAAAAAATATGGAACAACATTTGCTTTACTCTATCAGATTAAATATAGGGAATAATTATGTCTTTTTCTTTGCGTTCTTATATGAATCGACCTGTATTGCGGACGATTCATCAGCCTAGTATTTGGATCGTGGCTGTGTTGACTTTTTTACTTAATATTTCCATGTTAGCGATTCCACTTTATATATTACAAGTGTATGATCGAGTATTACTTTCACGCAGTATGGAAACCTTGATGCTTTTGTGGGTTGGGGTGGCGTTTGTTATCGTTTTTAACGGCTTCGTAGATCGAACACGTGGATCGGTGCTTGTGCGGGTTGCGAATCGTTTCGAATTGGGGCTTTCTCGTCTTCTCTTTGATATAGGGATGCACGATGCTGCGTATTCCAATAAAGTTTCGTTGCAGTTTACCAGTGATCTTAGACAGGTGAAACAGTTTTTGACGGCTGAAAATGGTCTTGCTATTTTTCTCGAAATTCCGTGGTCAATTATGTATGTAATAATTCTCTTTTTTGCTCATCCGTTGTTAGGCTTTTCTTCTCTTTTCTTTGTACTTGTATTACTATTTATGACATTAGCGGAAGAGTCACTTACGACGCGCTCTATTGAGGCTTCACAAGAGAGTACGATGGAAGCGAATCAAAAAATGAGTGAGTTGTTAATGGGAGCCCAAACAATTGAAGCGATGGGGATGCGTTCTTCTGTCCGAAAAGTTTGGGAGACTATTTCGCTACGTGCAATGGCGGATGGATCCCAAGCGAACGAAGTAATCAGTGCGACACAATCGGGGATGAAATTTATGCGTCTCATTCAGACCATTACCATGACGGCGGTTGGGGCATATCTCGCCATGAGCGCACAAATCACCATTGGAGCTATGATTGTTGCTGGGTTGTTAGCGGCAAAGGGGACAGCACCACTTGAAATGTTTATCTCAGGATTGAAAAATTTCAAACTCACTCTTAAGTCTATTAATGAGTTAAATGCACAATTGGATGGCTACAAGAGGGAAGAGACCAAAATGACACTTCCTGATCCTAAGGGAAAAATTGTATTTGAGAGAGTTGTCTATGCTCCTCCTAGCTCCGACGTAACCATTATTAAAGGGATAACGTTTGGGATAGAAGCAGGGACGTTTCTTGGGGTTATCGGTGCGAGCGGATCGGGAAAATCGACATTGGCAAAACTCATGGCAGGATTGTATGCTCCTTATTCTGGGATAATACGGATTGATGAAGCGGATATTCAAATGTATCAGCGTGAACGATTGGGACAACATTTGGGATATTTACCTCAAGAGGTTGTTTTGTTTGAGGGGAATATCAAAGATAATATCGCCCGTTTTACCGATGCAAGTGATGAAGAGATTCTACGTGCCGCACAACTAGCAGGAGCACATGAGATGATCTTACATCTTCCTAAGGGGTATGAGACACAAGTTGGCTCACGGGGGATGAATCTTTCAGGTGGTCAACGTCAACGAATCGGATTGGCACGGGCTCTTTTTGGAAGTCCTCGTATTATTATTCTCGATGAACCCAACTCAGCTCTCGATCATGAAGCAGAACAGAAGCTTTTGGGTGCATTAGTAACGTTAAAAGGGGAGGGGGTGACTATCGTCGTCATTACCCATAAACCGTCGTTGCTGATCCAAGCGGATAAGCTATTGGTGCTTCATGAGGGTACTATTCAGCAGTTTGGTAACAATGCACAAGTAGCTGAAAATTATAAGGAGATCAAATGACGCATGAAGGGATACCGACCTCGATTACGGCAACGATGAAACGCTCTTTGATGATCTATGGAGTTATTTTTGTTGCCTTTATTATTTGGATTTTTGTGGCGAAGCTCAGTAGTGGATCCGTAGCGATGGGTTTTGTTGTCCCAGAGGGGGGGAATAAAATTGTTTCACATAATGAGATGGGATTTATTCGAGAAATTTTCATCCATGAGGGAGATCACGTCAAAAAAGGGATGCCTTTAATGCTCCTTGATACGACGGAGAATCAAACAAGCCTTGGTATTCTTGGTATTCAAAAAGCAGAACTGGAAGCAATTTTGGCACGACTCAAAACTGAAGAGGTAGGGGGAGAATTTCAAGAAAATACGCTTGATCCTGTTGCCTATAACAAAGAACGAGAAGTATGGTCAAGTCGTCGAGAATTATTGGGAAAAGATGAGTCACTCACCCAAGAGCGGATAAATCAAGCTAATATGGAAATCGAAGCTCTCAAAAATGATGAGCGTGCTGCGTCCAGTATTTTGGAGCGAACGAGGGAAGAGTTAAAATCTGTTCGTAGCCTCTATCAAGAGCGTTTTGTGGATAAAACGAGTCTGTTCTCACTTGAATCCAAAGTAGCAGAGCTAGAGGGAAAAATAGCAGTCAGCAAAAATAATCAAACACGACTTCAAGAGCGAAAAAGTGAATTAATGAGTGGATTTTCGAGAATTAAAAAAGATATGCTCTATCAAAATGCTACGGAATATCGTAAAACGAGTGATGAGCTAAGGGTTGTTAATGAAAAAATTTCCTTTGAAAAAGTGAAGTTAGCTCGAAAATATGTGACATCTCCTGTAGATGGTGTCATCAATCGCCTCTCTTTTAAAACGGTTGGTGCTGTCGTTCCCGCAGGAACCCCGATTGTAGAAATTGTCCCTAGTGAGACGAGATTGCTGGCGGAAGTGAAAATTAATCCAGATGAAGTTAGGTTTGTCCACAAAGGTACTCCTTGTTATCTCCGTTTTCCTGCCTATAAAACTCGTTACTTTAATCCTGTGAATGGTTCTATTATTTGGATTTCAGCGGATACGGTGCAAGAGAAAGATGGAAGTGCCTATTATCTCGCACGCGTTGCTATCGACAAAGATTCAATGAAAGATGAAAAAGTTGTCCTTTTGGAACCTGGTATGCGCGTTCAAGCGGAGATGCGTTTGGGAACACGAAGTGTCGCCCGTTATATCTTTGATCCCGTTCGTATGAGTCTTATTCATGCCTTCAAGGAGAAATAATGAGACGATGGGTTTCCTTAATTTTAGGCTTTAGTGTTGTAGTAAATGCTACAACGCTTCAAGAGGCAATTACTCAGGGGATGAATCATAATCAGATGATCGCGTCCAAAGAGAAAGCTATTGAAACATTTCAATCACGTGCTAATGAGATAAAGTCTCTTAATGGTTTTAATGTGAGTGCCAACGCCGATGTCGGCTATGCTAAAAGCAATACGACCTATCAAAAATTTGCGGATGCTAATCAAAAATTTACCTCATACGGTACCGGGATTACAGCATCTAAATCACTTTTTAATATGCGTAATATTCGTCTATTGGATCGTAGCCAAATTGATACGGCGCGTACAGAACTGGAGTATAAAAAGGCGAAAGAGGAACTTCTTCTTAAAATTGTTGATCAATACCTTAATACATTATTGAATAAGGAAGCTCTTCACTCAACACAGTCGAAATTAATCTACAATACAACAAAAGTTCAAGAATATCAAAAGAAGTTTGATGAGGGAATAGCGACTTTACCCGATTTTTTGGATTCTCAGACGGCACTGTACACCGTAAAATCAGATATGATACAAATGGAAAATAATTACAATTCTGCTCTTCAAACACTTCGTGCAACCATTGGAGATGAAACGGCTTCTGTTGAATCTGTCGATAATGAGGCTGCCAATACAGAAAAAGAGTTAAAACCGCTCGCTTTTTATTTACAAAATTCTTCGGAGGGATTTATCAACCATTTGTATGAGGAACTAATTTCTCAAGGATACCGCAAGGATAGAGAGACAATTTCAGCAGAACGTTATCCTCAAGTTGATTTACAGCTAAATGGAACTACTACTACCGCGACCGATGGATATTTTGGTAAAACAGAAACTCAACGGTTATATGCCGGTGTTAGTGTGCGCTGGAGTATGTATAATGGTGGTCAAAGAGAAGATAAAGAGAAGACAGCCCTTTTGCAAATGGAGGAGAGTGCGCTACGACTTGAACAACAAAAACGTGATGTCTCTAGTTTGGTACAACGCTATTACAACGACATTCAAAGTCAAAAATCAGCACTTGTAACGTATCAAAAAGCCATTCAAGCAGCACAAGAGTATCAAAAAGCACTTGAGCGTGGATATGCTCTTGGAGTACGGAAGATTACGGATCTACTGGAAGCCAAAAATAGAGTTGAAAATGCTAAACTTCAATACCAAAAAGGGCGTTTGCAGATGGTATCAGCAGGGTATAGCTTGAGATATTATGGGGCGGAGTATTAGTTTACCTTTTTGCAAGACAACTTGATTCAAATTCCTAGCAAATAAATATTTTAATGATGACGTTTAAACTATAAAATAATTAACCTTAAGCCGTCAAAATAAAGAAAAATTATTAACCGATTGTAGGGTAATATTGCTACTATTCAAAATCTAAAACACCGAGGAATACCATGATGAAAAATAATGAGCCTACTTTACGTTCTATTGAGGACTACGATACCCTAAAGGGATCCAAAAAACGAATTGTGTGGACAGTAATACTTATCGGTCTTCTCATCGGAGCTATTTTTTCTGGAGCGAAGATTTATTACGGCGAAGCAGATGATGCACTCCCAACGGCGGATTCTATTGCTAAAGTGCCGTTGAAATAATGGTGGCACTATTGATAGGGTTATATACCTTTTATATTCTTGTGCGGTTGTATGTGAGCGTGATGCAAATCGGCTATATCAATCAAGTGAAACGCAAGGGTGCAGTGCTGATGGGTGAAGCTGAGTATTTGGATGCTGCTAATTATGCCGTTGCCAAAGAGAAGCTTTCGATGATTGAAGCATTTGTGGAATACGGGCTCTTTTTGGTTTGGATGATGGGGCTGATTTATTGGGTCGATTCACAATTGATGGGTCAAAGTGTTCCCGTACAGTCGATTGTTGCCGTGTTGGGGATGTTGTTGATCCACTCTTTGATAACGCTTCCATTTGGTTGGATTGCAAAATTCAAAATCGATGCGAAGTATGGGTTTAACCGTTCTACAACAGGTCAGTTTGTCAAAGATACGTTGATAAGTACTGTTCTCACGATTGTTATCGGAAGCGCTATTGTGTGGATTATTTCGATGATTATGACTTCGAGTACGCTGTGGTGGCTATGGAGTTTTACCTTTATTTTTGCAGTAGTGATTGCTCTTAATATGTTTTTCCCGACATTGCGTGCTCTCTTTTTTGATAAAGTTACACCCTTAGAAAACAGCGAGCTTCGGACGAAAATCGAAGAGCTAATGAGTAAAACAGGATTTGTGAGCAGTGGAGTGTTTGTAAGCGATGCAAGTAAGCGCGACGCACGTCTCAATGCTTATTTCGGTGGTTTGGGGAAAACAAAACGGGTTGTCTTGTTTGATACGTTGATCGAAAAACTCTCCCCCTCGGAGCTTATCGCTGTTTTAGGGCACGAGTTGGGACATTTCGCTCATGGTGATTTGTACAAAAATATCGCTATGGTGGGGGCAATGCTCTTTGGAATGTTTGCCCTTTTTGGCAATATCCCTGAATCTTTATATTTAGAATTGGGCGTTGCACAATCGCCTCATGTGTCGATGATTCTCTTTATATTATTTTTACCAATGGTTAGTTTTATGATTATGCCATTGATGGGGATGATGAGCCGTCACAATGAGTATGAAGCGGATCGCACAGGAGCGGAGCTAGGTGGGGCTGAATATCTGGTCAATGCGTTGAAAAAACTGGTAAGTGAAAATAAAAGCTTCCCGTTGTCCCATCCGTTGTACCGCTTTTTTCACACGACTCATCCCCCTGTGATTGATCGTCTTCGTGCGTTGGGATACGATATTCGTGCTAGCGATGATGAAGGATTTGGTGATCCATGTCCCGTCGATTAAACGAACTTCACGGTGATATTACACTAGCATTGAGTGGTGCTGTTGAATCTCCGCGACGTGAAGCGGAACTTCTTCTCATGGCATATTTAGGGAAAGATCAGCTCTATTTTATCACCCACCAAGAGGAGATGATTGACGATAGTGATCCGAAGCTACGAGAATGGATAGAAAAACGGTCTCGTAATGTTCCTCTTGAATACCTCACCAACCGTGTCAGCTTCTATTCAAGTGAGTTTTTTATCGACGAGGGGGCATTGATTCCCCGTCCTGAGACGGAACATTTGATTGATGAAGTTCTCTCTCGTGTTTCATCCGATACGGCGATAACGATTGTAGAAGTAGGTGTAGGCAGTGGAATTATCTCCATTCTTCTCGCCCTTCATCTCCCCAATGCCCGTTTTATCGCTGTGGATATTTCACCACGAGCCTTGAGTGTAGCGCGTCGCAATATTGAGGCGTTTGGGTTACGTGAACGTATTGAGCTGCGTGAGGGGGATCTCCTCTCGTGTATAGATGAAAAAATTGATCTCCTCGTCTCCAATCCTCCTTATATCGCCAACGATGCACCATTGGAAAACAATCTCTCCTACGAGCCTCAAAACGCACTTTTTGGAGGAAATATTGGGGATGAGATTATTCAAAGATTACTGGATGAAGTAATCGAGAGAAAAATACCAATGTTTGTGTGTGAAATGGGGTACGATCAACGCATTCCTGTACAAGAGTATCTTAAGAATTTTGCAGTGCAATCGTTGGAATTTTACAAAGATTACGCCTCGTTTGATCGAGGACTTATTTTAAAGGCAAACCATGAATAATCGAAAAATATATATTGATATGACCTATCTTCTCGTATTAGGGATGAGTATCGGTGCCGTCTTTATCTTGGGTGCTTTTGTCGCCCCAGTCGTCTTTGGCTCCGAATTTTATTTGAGTATCCCTATTTTATCACGCTATGAAGAGGGGAAAATCATGGGGGAAATCTTCCGTCGTTTTAGCTTTTGGGGTTATGGTTTGGCTACTCTTATTGCAATTTATGAGGTGTCTCGTTATAAAGTGATGCAGATTGATAAAATCGCAATCCTCAGTGCTTTTGCCTCTATTGGAACCCTTCTTCTCTTTAGTGCGGTGTATGTCCCCAAAATTTTGGAGTATCAAGGGCTGGGTGAGGGTGCAATGGATGATTCGTTTGAAGCGCTTCACAAAGCAAGTGAACTTGATTTTAAAATTCTCCTTGTCGTCTTGACGGTTCTCTTTCTCCGTCGTGCCTACTTAATGATGGCAGTTAAGAAATGATTCGTTTCGAAAATATTACCAAAAGCTTCGGTAAGCGTCAGATTCTTCGAGGGGTCAATCTGGAAATAGAGCAGGGGAAAACGACGGTCATTTTTGGTGTTTCGGGTGGTGGTAAATCAACAATCATCAAACACATGGTGGGATTGCTCAAGCCTGATAGTGGAATTATCAGCTATAAGGGGATGCGTATTGATAATATTGATGAGTCAGCATTGCGTGAAATACGAAAAAAGATTGGATTTTTATTTCAAAGTGGTGCTCTTTTTGACAGTATGGATATTCGTGGTAATGTCGCCTTCCCAATAATTGAACACCAAAAATTAACCCCAAAAGAGCTTGAATACAAAATTGACGAAAAGCTCACAATGGTAGGATTAGACCCAAAAATTGTCAAATCTCTCTATCCTGAAGAACTAAGTGGTGGAATGCGTAAGCGTGTAGGGCTTGCCCGTACGTTGGCATTAGAGCCCGAAATTATTTTATACGATGAACCAACTTCAGGGCTAGATCCTGTTACGAGTGATTTTATTACCCAAATGATCTGTCGCTTGCGTGATGAGATGGGGATGACTTCGGTTCTTATTAGTCACGATATTGCGGAGAGCTTCAAAGCTGGAGATAATTATGCGATGCTATTTGATGGGGTTATAGTTGAAGCAGGGGGGAAGGAAGCGTTTCAGAATTCACCGAATGAAGTTGTTCAGCAATTTATTCACGCACGCTCAACAGGACCGATAGCATTTCATTGATGCTATCGTCAATTAAAATTAATCTTTTTGTTGACGCATAAAGGTTGGAACATCGAGAAAATCTTCACTGTAATCACCATTTGAAACCATAGCAGCAGCACGAACAACAACACGTGGTTTGATACTCATCTCTTTATTTTCGAACTCAGTGTTGTTAATTCCCTGAGCTGTTTTTTTTTCAAAACCTGTTGCTACAAGCGTAATGCGAATAAAGTCGAGAGGATAATCTTCATGTGTCGTTGTTCCGAAGATTACTTCAGCGCTATCATCGACACTTTTATGAACCACTTCCATCGCAGCACTGAGTTCCATCAATGGGAAATCAGGGTGGGTATTGAAATGAACCAAGACACCAAGAGCGCCTGTAATGGACATATTATCCAAAAGCGGTGATTCAATTGCGTTCTTGATCGCTTCATAAGCAGCATTTTCACCTTTGTACTCACCCACACCCATAAGAGCAAGTCCTCGATGACTCATAACCGTTTGCAAGTCAGCAAAGTCAAGGTTAATATCATTTTCTCCACTAGCAAGAATCATCCCCGACGTACCACTAACAGCGCGAGCAAGAACGCTGTCAACGATTTTGAAGCTCTCTTTTAATCCTAATTTTGGATCAATAATAGAGAGTAGTTTGTCATTGGGAATAACGACGATAGAATCTGCTTCATTTTTAAGCTCTTCAAGACCTGCTTCTGCAAGCTGTAGACGTTTTCGTCCCTCAAAAGCAAATGGCTTAGTAACGACGGCAATCGTAAGTGCACCCATTTCTCGTGCAATTTTAGCAATAATAGGAGCAGCACC
>CANMHZ010000028.1 GCA_947497635.1 Helicobacteraceae bacterium
TTTTGGAAAAACTATTCTAAATAAAGTTTAGAGTGAGTACGTAGTTGGGTGATATTTTGGAGTGCTTTTTTGAGTAAAAGAGGATCGTCGGTGCAGATGATGGTTGTTTTGGATTCGATAAGTGCCCCTTGTTGAGTACACATATAGTCGTTATCGATTATGATGGTTGTATTGGTCAGGTATTTTCCCCAATAGCGCAGTAACGTTACGTTTTGATATGCGACGAGTGCAATAGGATCGCTTGAGACGTTTTGGGTGATAAGGGTGAGATGAGAACCTTGAGAAACACTTTTGATGAGTTTTCTTTTGAGGGATAGAGTGCTCATTGCTGGGGTAACAATAATAATTTCTTGTCCATTTTTTAGGTGAGTGTCCAGTGAATACTCAAAACTACTCATCTCTTTTGGAAGAGAATAGAGAATACTTTGACCGTTTAGTGCAGTGAAAGTGAAAAGAAGGGCTATAAATTTTATCATTTTATTTTTTTTTAGTTACAATGATACCATTAAGAGCTGAATGAAACACTAGTCATATATAAGGGGTTGAATACGTCATGAAAATTTTGTTATTAAATGATAATCCAGTTGTACGGAAATTGGTTGCACTAAGTGCACAAAAAACAAAAGATGATTTAAATGTCGTTAGCTCAATTGATGAAATTGAACGTAATGCGTATGATCTATTCATTGTTGATGATGCTTTGTACAGTGACGACGTTATGGTTTCGCTAAAAGAAAAATCAACCTTTAAAATAAGTTTATTGATGGCAACTCGTGGAAATACCGTTCCTTCTGGGTTTGATCATGTTATTAATAAACCATTTTTACCAACTGATTTGGTTGAATTATTTGTAGGAATTGATAACAACCTTTCTAAAATAGGGGTACACGAGGAAAAAACTTCGGTAAGTGCTCCCTCAATTGATCTTGATTCAATGCTAAAAGGGCTTGAACAAGAAGATGATTTCGATATGTTAGAATTGGACGAAGAATTTGATTTTGAAGAGCCAAGTCGAGGCGGTGATGATTTCGAAGATAGTTTGGATAAAAATGTTTTAGATCATGAAGAGGTTCAAGAACTGCAAGAACTTTTGGAAGATACCGATGATGACATTAAAATTAATGATTTGGAGGATGAAGACGCTGATGAGGATCTTTTGGGGTCTCTTGAAGATTTCGAGATGAAAGAAGAAGCGTTTGATGAACTTGATGATTTTGATGAAATTATCCCTGCGAAGCAAGAGATTGAGAGCCCTGAAGAGATGTTAGATTTGGGTGATGATGAGTTTAATGATTTGGAATCATTAGAAGAGGAATCCGAATTATTGAATGATGATGAGTTTGATGACCTTGAATTGCAAATTAAAAAAGCTACGGGAGAACTCGGTATAGAGGATCTACAGCTAGATATTGAGGATATTCATCACGATGAAGTTGATAGTGATAATTTGGATGAACTAGGGGAGATGGATATGCTTGATGATTTAGATGGGTTTGAGGGGATTAATGAGCGGGATATGAAGCTTGCTCTGGGAGAAGAAGTGGAAGAAGATTTTTCTCCTGCTGTAGAAGAGATAGCGGAGCCAGTAATCAAAAGTAAACCTGTACCTGCTGCACTTGCACGTATGGAGGAACAAGGTTCTTCTGTGCAAGGAGTTGAAGCATTGCAAGCGCTTTTAAAAGCTCTTGCAAATGATGAAGTTGTCAAATCGCTCAAAGGGCTTAACATCAGTATCAATATCAATTTTGGAGAAACGAAGTGAACGAAGAGAGTGGTGCCATTTTAGTCTTATCGGGTCCTAGTGGAGCTGGAAAAAGTTCGTTGATTGCTAAGATCATTGATCATATTGGAGCCACCTATTTTTCTATTTCGACGACGACACGACCGATGAGAGAGGGTGAAGTCAGCGGCGTTCATTACCATTTTGTTAGTGAAGAAGAGTTCAAGAGAGAAATTGATGAAGAAATGTTTCTCGAATATGCGTTTGTTCACGGTAACTATTACGGCACTTCTTTGAGTCCTGTAAAAAAAGCACTGAGAGAGGGTAGACTTATTATCTTTGATATTGATGTTCAGGGGAATGATTCAGTCCAAAGCCGTTTAAGCGATATTACGACTTCTGTTTTTATCACCACTCCCACTCTTTGTGAACTTAAGCGTCGTCTTCATAATCGCTCTACCGATAGTGAAGAGGTTATAGCTAAGCGCTTAGAAATGGCAAAACGTGAAGTTCAGAGGATTACAGAATACGATTATTTGATTGTTAATGATGAGCTTGAAAAAGCGGCTGAAGTGTTGATTTCAATTGCCAAAGCGGCACGGATGAAGATCCCAACGCTTAAAATTAATGAATTTATTCAACTATGGGAAGCGCAAGCGTAAAAAAATGTAAGGACGATTACAGCAATGTGCCGTTATACTACATTTATTAATTTTATAGATAAAAAGGAAATAAGTATATGGGAAGTTTTAGCACAAGTCATTGGTTGATAGTTCTTGCAATTGTTGTCTTATTATTTGGGGCAAAAAAAATTCCTGATCTTGCAAAAAGTATTGGACAGGGGATTAAGGGTTTCAAAAAAGAGATGAGAGATGAGGATGAACCAACTGCTTCATCAACTCCAGAGGCGCATAAACACGTCGAATCAACGACAAATGCAAGCGTTGAAACACCAAAAAATACTACACAAGCGTAAGCCTTGAAACAACGAGTAGCTGCGCTGTTGCGCGATAAATTCAACTGTGATGTTATTTTGGAAAAACCAAAAGATCGTTCTTTTGGTCATTTCTCTACCCCTATTGCTTTTTCTCTCTCCAAAGAGCTTCGTAAATCTCCGATGATTATTGCTGAAGAAATTGCCAATTCTTTTGGAGATGAATCGGTTTTTAGTGCCGTTGAATCGGTGAAGGGATATATTAACTTTCGTCTCTCTGAGAGCTTTTTGGATGAATATGCATCGTGGGCATTGACGCACGGTGAGCAGTTCGGGAGTGACGACAAAAAAGGGACGATTCTCTTAGAGTTTGTGAGTGCCAATCCAACGGGACCACTTCATATCGGTCATGCGCGTGGTGCGGTGTATGGTGATACGTTGTTACGTCTTGGTCGTCATTTGGGATACGATATGACGGCGGAGTATTACGTCAACGATGCGGGTAATCAAATTGATCTCCTTGGTGTTTCGCTTCAGCTTGAGGGGCGCAGTGCGTTGCTTGGAGAAGAAGTTGAATGGCCAGAAAAATATTATCGCGGTGAGTATCTTAGTGACTTGGCGAGTGAAGCAGTAGAACTGTTTGGCGAAGAGTCACTTCGAGATGAATCTCGTCAAAAAGAGCTGGCATTATGGGCAAAAGATAAAATTTTAGCCTTGATCGTGGCGGATCTCAAAGCGATTAATGTCCATTTTGATACGTTTGTCGGTGAAGCATCGCTTTATGGCGAATGGGATCGTGTTATGGCAAAAATGGGAGATGGTGTTTACCAAAATGAGGGTAAAACCTTCATCCACTCTTCTGATTTTGGCGATGACCATGACCGTGTTGTTGTACGTGACGATGGTCGCCCTACCTATTTGGCTGGAGATATTATCTACCACAATCAGAAATTTGAGCGTGGCTATGAGGATTATATCAATATTTGGGGTGCGGATCACCACGGCTATATTGCCCGTGTCAAAGCGGCAGTGAGCTTCTTGGGGTATAATCCTGAGAAATTAGAAGTTCAGCTTTCTCAAATGGTAAGTCTCCTCAAAGACGGTGAACCGTTCAAAATGTCTAAGCGAGCAGGTACAGTTATTCAGATGAATGACGTAGTTGAAGAGATCGGTTCGGATGCCTTGCGTTTTATGTTTGCTTCTAAAAAATGTGATACCGCATTGGAGTTCGATATTGAAGAGCTCAAGCGTACTGATAGCTCCAATCCTATCTACTACGTTCAATATGCCCATGCCCGTATCCAAACTCTTGTTTCTAAAAGTGAAAAGAGTCTTGATGAGATTATGAGCGCTCATTTACACGGTTTAAGTGCCGATGCGGATGGATTGCTGTTTGAAGCGTTATTGTTGCCTGAAATCATCGAGGATGCGTTTGAATCACGCCAAGCGCAAAAACTTCCTGATTATCTCAAAGCACTTGCAGCGAAACTGCATAAATTTTATTACGACACTCGTATTATTGGCAATGAAGATGAGACGAAACTTCTTAAGCTTCTTCTTGTTGTTGCCCTTTCGATTCGAACGGGACTCTCACTGTTGGGAATTGAAGCCAAAAACAGTATGTAATCTCGTTCATAGTTAGAACGTATAGCCTACACGGAGTGCCACGTCATGATCGCTGGCACTCTCACTCACTCCATAATGATAATCTCCCAATACAAACCAATTGTTACTAAGCGGAATAAATGTACCAAGCGATAGCATTTCGATGGGGACAACTTTGGTATAAATACTTTCTGATTGGCTATAGGAGAGATTGACTGAATTATTTTTGGAGTTCGTATAGCCGATTCCACCATAAAAAGCGTTGGTATTTTGGTAGTTGGTTACGCGAGGGACGTGTTTATCCTTGATGAGAGTATAGGTAGTTCCTCCGAACAGATTAAACTGGGATTCAAACGTATATTTCAGAGTAATATTTCCCCGATAATCGGTTGCTTCATTGTGGTATCCGCTAGAATAGGTGGGTAAAATGACTCCGATTCCTGTTTGAATGGTGAATGCTTGGAGTGGTTTAAAAGCATAGAAAAAATTGAGTTGCGTGTCATTCCAGCCATAGTCATCACTAGGACTCTTTTCGGATTGAAAATAGGAGGTAAGTAGTTGCGCTGAAAATGCCCCATGATATACATCTGCTTGGAAAGTGGCATTGGACGTTTTTGTATTTTCTAGGGTGTTACTATTGATGCGAGAGAGATCAAGCCCCATGATAATATCGTAGGAGGTTTGAGTATACAATGTTCGTATCGTGCACCCATACGTGTCCGTAAGATCACTAAAAGGGGTGTCGGGACATTTGTCTTGAGCGTCTTCAACTCCATCAAAATCGGCATCATTCATAAATTCTGCATGAAGCGTAGAAACGATAAAAATGGAGAATAGGGCTTTTATCATGGCCTATTGGGGAGACTTTGATTATTTAACGGAAGTTGATGATGTTGTCCCAATCCATTGGGATTCATTTGGTGCATTGGCATTGTTGAGAGAGGAGTTTGGTACCCTTTGCCCATTCCTCTGTCTCGATTGGCTTGAAGTTTTTGGAAAGCTTCTCTTCTTTCGTTTTCATTCATGGTTGCTAGTCTAGTTTTAAATTGATTCATCCGTTCTACGCGCTCACTAGCAGGGGCATTCATAATTTGTTCGATTTGTGTATCAATTGTCATATCACCTTGGGCACTAGCAACGAAAAGAACGGTTGTGAAGATAAGGGATGAAAGTTTCATAACTTCTCCTTGAATAAGTAAGTGTACCATAGTAACCTAGAAAGATTAGTGAAGCATTAGTGTATGAAGCTCAAGGGTGAAGTGGGTTCCTTGATCTAAAACACTGTCAACATGGATAGGTATCTTCAGCTCATCACACAGTTTCTTGACAATATGCAATCCGATTCCCAATCCTCTCTCGTGCTCTTTGTAAAAACGGTTAAATACTTTTTCAGGATATTCAATTCCTTTGCCATTATCCGCTATGTGTAGGGTATGGTTTTGTGGGTGGATGCTTATCCATACCGAACCGTTCTTTTTGTTGTATTTACAGGCATTGTTGACGATATTATCAATGATTCGGATCATGGCATCCGAATTGGTCACAATCAATAGAGGTGTATCATCAAGAATGAAGGTAATATCAGGGAAAAGCTTTTTCATCGTGCTAATACGCTCTTGAAGAAGACGATGCACATCAACGGTCTCTTTTTGTAGCAAGTGCCCTTCGAGATAGCTGCGTAAATTGTTTCCCAATGCAATCATCCTCTCAATACTTTGCTCCATACGATGGACTTTCTTGGTTTCAGTGGAAGAAACTTTCAAGAGGCTAAGATTAAGACGCAAGCTGGATAGTGGTGTATTGAAATCATGAAGAATATCACGGCTGAACTCTTGGGTCAATTGTAACGCTTTTTTCAAAGGATAGAGGGTATAGAGAGAGAAGAGAACACAGATAAACCCCAAAATAAAAAGTGTTATGAGAAATGCTTGAAGCAGTGTGTGTTGTGTTTGTTCCAGTCGTGTATCGAACTGCTCTTGTGAGAGATGGAGCTTGAGTGCATACTTACTATTGGGGATAGAAAAAAGGGCGTAATATCCACTCCCATCTTGGTTGAGTACATAGAGTGTGGCGGTGTGAAGAGGGGCAAAGTCAAACGTAAATTGAGAACATTTGAGATCAAAACTGCATACTTTCATATCATTAAAAATGGCTTCTTCCAATGTGTGCCGTTTTTGAGTATATTCATACCAAAAAACCAAGGCACTCAAAAAAGATAAGGAGATAAAGAAAACCAAAAAGCTTTTGATGAACGATTCTATTTCAGCGTGCTTCAAGTCGATACCCTACCGCGCGTATATTTTGGATTTCCCATCCGGTTGTATTTTTTAGTTTATTGATAGCGACACGCAAAGCACTGTCGCTTGGATGCTCCATGAGATCAAAAAGTGTTTCTTTGAGGAGTGTTTTACCAATATTTTGGATGAAAAGTCGTAATAATGGAAGCTGAACATCGCCTAAGGTGATGAGGTGATGTTCTTTATGCACTTCATTGTTTTTTGGGTTAAAGGTAATCTCTCCATATCGGATGACTTCTTGAGATTTGGCGAATTTGGCTTCGATACGGATCATTAGCTCTTGAGGAAAAAAGGGTTTTTTGAGATAATCCTCTGCACCCAGTTCAAACCCTTTGGAAATCGACACAATATCACTTAGTGCACTGATAAAAATGACACGTGTTTCATCCCCTGCCGTACGTAACTCTTCGAGCAGTTTGAGTCCATTGATCTTGGGAACATTAATATCCAAAAGATAAAGATCATATACCGTATCAAAAGTTGCTTCAGCAGCCTCTTCGCCGTCTTTGACCCAATCTACTTCGTAATGAGCTTCTTGGAGCATCTCTTCGAGTGTTTCACCAAGGATGAGATCATCTTCAAGTAATAAAATTTTCAAATGATCCTCCCTGAGTCTTCTTTTTAGAGCTGTTTGTTGAATGCCGCAAGATGGCTTTCGCTTCCTTTGCGCAAGTTTTCATACACCGCACGAATATCAGCGGGTAAATCGGTCGGGAGTAATCGTTTATCCAAATCGGCGATGTCGGTATTCTCGATTAATACGCCTACGTTGTACGCTTCGGTTACGGAGACGTTTCCTTTTGCTACAAGGGTATTATACAGTGATTGGAGATCTTGATTTATGAAAACTCCTGCTATAGCCACAACGGGATACTCTGTCGTACTTACAGCATATTTGTCGATCATTGATTTAATACTATTAATATGCGTTTGCTCACCATTGGTCGCAATATTGGTGAAAATCTTCGAACCCCATTTAGCGTACATTGCATTGTAGACATCCCGTGCTAAGCGTTCTTCTTCCCACATAAAGAGCAAGTCTGCTTGAAGCTGTGGAGATAATGATGCGCTTATAGCAGTGGTTAATTCTGTGACTTGAGCAGTAACATCGGTTGTATTAACGTCACAAAGATACAAGGTGTTCCCAGTAATAGCATTCTCTTGAATTGCTGCGGTTTGAGAGCGAACTTGTTGGGCAGCAAGGAGACGAATCGTACGGGCATCGGTCGTTGTCGCAATTGCACTTAAGCTTGTTTCTGTGTTTGCTAACGAATGGGCTATGATTTTTGCCGCATTGTGCGCTTTGGTATTATTGGCAGCCACATAGTCGATCGTCGTGTTAATATCAAGTCCCAATTCGGTTTGTAGATTAGCCATCGCTTGTTCTGTTGTTAACGTAGGATCCAATGCCATTGCTTGCGCAACTAAGGTACTCAAAGGTGAGATAAAGCTACTATTGCCTGAATTGGCTTTAAAATACCATTTTGTACCAATAGACGTATTGGTATCCAAATCAATCGTATTTTCATCGGCTTCAACGAGTATTGGAAGCTGTGTTGCACTCATTTCAGGAAGGGTAAACGTATATTTCCCCGTGCTATCAGTGAGGACAAATGGTTCTCCTTCATCACACACATCATTATAATTTTTGTCCAAACACACTTTGGCACCTACGAGATACCCATCGGCAACGACTCCCGTTAGGGTGGTTGTAGCGACTGGGGTTACTGCTGGTGTTGTGGTATCACTGCTATCGCATCCACTGAGCCAAAATATAGCGGAGAGGACGAGCGATAGTGCGGCTATTTTTGTTGTAATTTTTTTCATGGTGTCTCCTTTTGTGAGTGTATTACGCATACATATCTATTGTTGTTTCAGCGGCTGTTGTCGCAGGCTCTTGAAGAGAGGTCAACATACTCATAAGGGTTTTGCCTAAATCTTCTGAGGAAAGAGAGGTTGTATCCACTTTTGACATTTGATCTTTCATGGTCGTTCGATCGGTTGGCGATAATGAAGCCATTTGTTCACGAACGGCGGTACGATCTTCTGGTGATAAGGCTTGCATTGTCTCTTTCATTCCACCGCCTTGACCACCTCCTGATCCGTCCATTTTTCGCATTTGTGTTTGTTGCATTTGCCCTGATGAATTAACTTGCATGATTATTTTCCCCCTCGATGTTGCATACTACCACTGGAATTACTACCTTGTCCGCTACCCTTACGCATTTGCGAACCTGATCCATCTTGCGAACCTGATTTGTTTTGTTGCATATTTTGACGGTCTGATGCGCTCATATCTTGAACTCTAGTTTGCATTTCGCTTTGAAAAGCGGCACGATCCGCTTCAGGAACACTCCCTTTCATCGCTTGCATATCTGTTGTAGACATTGTTCTGTAATCGGCTGAAAAAGCGGCCACGCTCAAAAGCGCAATCAAAGTTAATATTTTCATGGGCTATCCTTATATTGTGATACTGTTATTATCCCATACAAGTGTTAGTAGAGTGTTAGCGCTATCAGGAAAGGATGAATCCCATAATGATAAACAAAAGAAGGGAAATCCCTGCGGAGATAAGAGCGTAGGGGAGTTGGGTTCGGGTATGTTCTTGAACACTGCATCCACTTGCCATGGCGGAGATAATGGTGGTATCAGAGATTGGGGAACAGTGATCACCGAAAACTCCTCCAGAGATAACGGCACCCATAGCCAGTGCTACTGGTGCATCTAGCCCTACAGCCAAGGGAACGGCGATAGGAAGCATAATGCTAAATGTTCCCCAACTTGTCCCAGTCGCAAAAGCGATAATGGCAGAGAGGAGAAAAATAGTAGCTGCGAGATAAGAACTTGGGAGGTAGTTGCCGATGAAAGAGGCAAGATATTCTCCTACTTTCATATCCGAACTGATCCCTCCAATAGCAAATGCAAGAAGTAAAATAGAGGCGATTGGAACCATAGAACGAGCGCCTTGGAGCGAGAAAGTGACGAACTGAGAGTTGCTCATGACATTTTTGAGTCTATAATAGAGATACGTCATTATTAGCGTAGACAAAAGAGCATAAAAAATAGAGGTTGATCCTGAACCCTCTAATAAATTGCCATTTCCTGTGATGAGCATAAAAATCAACACACCGCCGATCATCCACACCATTGGCCATAAAAAAAGTTTTGCTGATCCCTTGTCCCTCTCGTGATGCTCCATCGAAGGTTCCCAAAGGGTTGCGTATTTCATGGGACCTATATCAATGTTGTACCAAATAGTAATAAAAGTAACGATAAGGGCGATGTAGGCATAAAAATTATAACCGATTGCACTTATGAGCCATTGCGCCTCTTGTCCAGCAATTAGACCTGCTGCGATTTGTCCACCGATAAGTCCCATAAGCAATGCTCCCCATCCATTAACGGCAATAATGGAACAAACAGGTGCTGATGTGGAATCACATACAAATGCGAGTTTGGCACGACTAACACCATATTTATCACAAAAAGGTCTCCCGATTGCTCCTGCGACGAGTGAGGTGATTGAGGATTCGATAAAAATTACCAATCCTGCGATGAAGCTTGGGATAAGAGCACCTCGTTTAGAACGAACCCATGGGCGTTGAACGCTAAGTTCATGCACGAGTCCAGCAACACCGCCACTTTTTTCGATTAATGCCATAACCGCACCTACCATAATGGCGAAACTTAGTGTTTTAAGAACCCACAGTTCGCTAAGGAGCCCCCAAAATCGTTCAAAGAGTAAGATGAATGTTGGGAGAGGCTGAAAATCGGCGATGATATATTCCCCAATTAGAATAGCCGCGATAAGGGCAATAAAAACGGATCGGCTAAAGAGGGCAAGAAGAATAGCAATAAAAGGGGGCAGTAGCCCCAAGAGTCCAAATTCGATTGAAAATCCTTATAAAATTATTTGCAGTCTTAATATACCTGCGCGTCCAAATTGCTCTTCATAGTAGTCACTTCGTTTTTCATCAATAACGCTAAAACCTAGTTTTTTGTAGATGATTTCAGATTCAACGGAACCGATTTC
>CANMHZ010000029.1 GCA_947497635.1 Helicobacteraceae bacterium
ACGCGCATCAAGGGTGTTAAAGGTATGGGATGCCATCATACACAAATCATACGCAGGGAGAGGGAGTTCCGCGTCCAAACACCGTTTACACTCGGCAGATTTGGATTCAAAATCGGCAAAGAGCATAGCAGTATCAGCAATTTCAAAATTGTATTTGCTAAACTGAATTTCGCCCTCTTTGTGGATGTCACGGTACAAAGTTTTACCATATTGGTTCTCACTCCAAACGATGTCAAACACGGTATCAACCCCTTGAAGATACATGGCGAGACGTTCTGTCCCGTAGGTGATCTCCACGGCGACAGGATCACATGCAATCCCCCCAACTTGTTGGAAATAGGTGAACTGTGTTACCTCCATCCCATTGAGCCACACTTCCCAGCCTAGCCCCCATGCCCCAAGTGTTGGAGATTCCCAGTTATCTTCGACGAAGCGGATGTCATGATCTTTGAGATTGAGTCCCAAATATTCGAGACTTTTAAGATAAAGCTCTTGGATATTGGCAGGGCTTGGTTTGATAAGGGCTTGAAACTGATAGTAACTCCCCAAACGGTTCGGATTTTCGCCATAACGTCCATCAGTAGGGCGACGACTAGGGGCGACATACGCTACAGACCATGGTTGTGAATCGAGTGAGCGAAGGAAGGTCGCAGGGTGAAATGTTCCCGCACCTGCTGCAATATCGTAAGGTTGCACGATAGCACACCCTTGATCATTCCAAAATTGTTGTAGTTTTAAAAGCATATCACCGAAAGTTAGCATGAAAAATTCCTAAAAAAAAGTGTGTTATTATAGCCAAAGAGTCCTCGTTCTTAATACGACCGAGTAAATGAGAAATGCCATTTAGAAATTAGTGTGTCACTACTTTATTTTTTCCACTCGATTTTGCAGCATAAAGTGCCTCATCGACTCGTCGCATAAAGGAATCAGCATTGTCGGACTCTAAAAAGTTTGTTACTCCAAGGCTTATTGTAACCATTCCTACATCGCCAAACGTGTGAGTCTCGATGGCTTTACGTAACCGCTCGGCGAGAATAGCTGCTTCGTTTTCGGGGATATCGGGTTGCAATATTATAAATTCTTCTCCTCCCCATCGGGCAATGAGATCGCTTTTTCGAATATTGTAGTTTCCGATATGTGCTATTTCTTTTAATACAACATCACCTGATAGATGCCCGTATGTATCATTAACCTTTTTAAAGTCATCAATATCAAATAAAATAACAGAAAGGGCAATGTTATATCTTTTTGCTCTGTCTATGGAGTAGTGGAGAATTTCATCAAACTTCATTCGATTGGCAATATTTGTCAATGTGTCAATGGAGGCGAGTTGTTCAAGCTTTTTCTCCAGAAGCATATGTTCGGTGACATCTTTTCCAGTCGATACAAAAGAACTGATTTCCCCTTTGTGATTTTTGATGGCTGCAATGGCTTTATATTCGTGATACAGTTCACCATTTTTCTTTTTATTAACCATATAACTTCTAAAGGTCTCTTCACTTAGTATGGTTTCCCATAAGTTTTGATAAAAGGGTGCTAAATGTCGTCCTGATTTAATGATAGAGGCGTTTTGACCGTAAGCCTCATCTTTTGTAAATCCTGTTTGCTCTTCAAAAGCAGGATTTGTGTACAAAATGGTTCCTTCTTTATTCGTAATTACAACACTGTCGCCACTCACTTGAATCGCCTTTGAGAGTTGAATCAATTGAACTTCAACTTCAAGACGCATTTTCCGTAATAAGTCGATTGTAATCAGCACCATTAAAAGGGCAAAGAGTGCTCTAAAAAGCTGAATGGGTAAACCGACGTATTCTTGAAAAATAGTCGTATTTAACTGTGAAGCCATCCCTATAGGTGCATCGGGGACAATAATACCAGCTAAAACACCATAAGCAAAAAAACTTAGACTCAATACGAGTAGGTGATTCTTATATAACTGAGCACCCTCGATATGTTGGTCTCTAAAGAGTATATATGCCGTTAAAAAGGTAGCAGGAATACCGATTAAATATCGTGTCCATACATTTCCTGCTACGTATATATTGCCGTCTTGAAAGGTAAGGACGATAAGCATCGTTACCAATATGGCAGTAATAAGGATCAAATGAGAGCATAAAAATCGTTTAAAAGTATCCATCAATGAGATGAGTCCAAAATAGAGTAAGAAAAAGTACGAAAGGGGAAGAAGTAGTAAATTAATTTTACTAAAGAGAAGGGTGTTGGCGGGTTCTATGAGTTTAAACATATCGATCCACTCTGTAGTGCCATGAAGAATACCAAAAATACCTAGTAACCAAATATGTTTTACGAATCGTTTACGTTGCAACCCCTTTGGGTACAACAATACCGCCCCGCCAAACGTAAAAAAAGCGAGCCCGTAAATAAAGAAAATAGTAACCACAACAAATACCCTCTACTATAATTAGTCTAATTTACAGATGATAGAACCAATCTCAGCTTCGAGCGAACGCGAAACAACCGAACATTTCACTTTGAGCAAAAAACAGATATTAGAACGTGGCACGGGACTCAAACATTCATAATTCCCCATCCCTTTGGCAATGATAACATCAGCACTATCGAACAGCTTTTTAGCTTCATCGGTGGCACGCTCATACTCAAACCCGGGAGTATTAACGCCACTATCCAAGAGAGTACAAATTTGATCGATACTAGCCTCTTTTGCTTCTAACATTGTAACATCATTTATAATAAAATTACCTCGTACCATATAGGTGATGGCTAATTTGGGATAGAGCTTTTGGAGATGTTCGATTGCCAAAGCATCAAAAATATGTTCCCCCGTATTGTCCCCGATATAAAGAAGTGTTTTTGCGGTTGACAGTTTTTGACGTAATTTTTGCGAATCATCACACGTAAAAGGGGTATGAAAGACTGACATAATAGCATCGTGCAAATCAAAAGTCACTTCTGCCGCCAAATCGATTACATTCCCCACGACGGCTGTTTTGAGTAAAGCCATAAAGGGGTCACTGTTTTGTTCTATCGTTTCACGTAAAAACGGGATATAGTGAAGAGCTTGCGTCGTAGCGTGTTTCTTTTGTTCATCATAGAGATCAATTTTATTTGCCAAAACGGCCATTTGTTCATATAGCGGTGCAGCAATGACGGGAGGGGATAGGGTAAAATCAGCATTTTCAAGAGACGTTTCAACGAAATGGACAATTTTTTTTGTTAATACATCATCAGCACCTATCGCCTTGCAAACACGTTCACTTTGGGCGATGATACATCCGATACATTCATTTTGGATGGTCATTGTGACGCATGATCGTCGATCACTTTTCCCCACATTAGTTTGTACTTACGACGCATAAATTCGACCTCTTGTTGGGTAAGTTTGAGCTGTTCCGTGAGGGTTGCGATGGTGCTTCGATCTTCTTCATAGAGTTCTTGGAGGGAATTGAGTGCCTCTTTGAGAAACATATTTTCATTTTTTATCGACTCAATCGTCTCCTCTTTAGCAAGGAGCACTTTTTCATGAAGATTGATAATAGTACCAATCGTTTTTTCGACAAAACTAGCCCCCAACGTAATATCGGCTTGCGAGATACTGAGGTCATGAAGAGTTACAGGGACAATTTCTCCTACCCCATGAATAGGATCAATCAGTATCTCTCCATCTTGAATCATTGTGGAGAGCTTTCCTCTCATGATTAAAGCTTCAACCGTACCACGATCCATATCTGCCATTTGAGCGTATTCGTCAATACTTATCCAATGTTCTTGCATCCTCATCCCCTCACTCTTTTAATTTTAACTAGAAATTATAAAATGGTTTCTATTTCCAATGAATCCATTTCCACTTTTTTTGCTTTTGCGATACGGTCTTCTTGAAGTTTCATTCGTAATTCATCGTTTTCCAGTGCCAAAATTTGCATTGCCAAGTACGCTGAGTTAATGGCGCCCGCTTTTCCGATAGCAACGGTAGCAACAGGCATTCCAGCAGGCATTTGTACCGTAGAAAGAAGTGCATCAATACCACTTAACGCCGATGCGCTCATAGGGACACCGATGATAGGTTTGATCGTTTTAGAGGACAAAACACCCGCCAAATGAGCAGCCATACCCGCCGCCGCGATAAACACTTGCGCTCCCTTAGCTTCTGCGGCAATGACATAATCCTTGGTACGCTCAGGGCTACGATGAGCCGATGAAATAATGAGTTCATAAGGAACACCAAAATCCTCAAGTGTGTCTGAACACGATTTCATTACATCGAAATCACTTTTACTTCCCATAATAATGGATACAAATTTCATTTTTTCCCTTTTTTGTTTTTTAGCATCTTGTTCCAATTCCCATCTCTTCCGTCGCAGGGATACGAAAAAACGTAAACTGCGGTAACGAAGCAGGGAGTTTGAAGCGGTTCAAATTTCCGCTATGGATTTGATCCCATATTTTTCCATTTTCAGCGACGAGCTGTTTGAAAATTATGATCCATTGCCCGTCTCTTTTTTCAATCGTTCCGATCTCATTATCACACTCTTGAATTAAAGCATCCGTTGGGGCGACAATTTCCATCACATCATTCGGGAATGTTTTGTATTTGCATTCAAAAAATTCTCCCGACTCATCGACGAGTCCCGTCACTTGATGCGTACCCATCATCATCGTAAAATCGAGGTTTTGGGTGTCATGTTTTTCAAAAGGACGGTTGATGAGGTACGCATCGGTAAATCCGCGATTTTGCATTGTCGCTAGTTCTTTTTGATAGGTATCTCCATCAAAATGCCCTGCATAATAATCATCAATCGCTTGTCGATACGTTTTTGCAGTGATAGCGGCATAATAAGGAGACTTCGTTCGCCCTTCCACTTTAACCGAATCAATAGCCCCACTTTCTAAAATCTCTTGAATATGGGAAGCGAGATTAAGATCTTTGGAATTCATAATATACGTTCCAATCCCCTCATGCTCTTCGAGTTTGAAAAGAGTTCCCGTTTCAGGATTGGCAGCGTACATTTCGTAGGGAAATCGGCAATCGTTGGCACAGCTTCCACGATTAGGGACACGACCGCTTTGCAGCGTTGAGATAAGACAGCGCCCGCTATACGCGAAACACATGGAACCATGAACAAAAACTTCAAGTTCCAAGTCGGGGAGCTCTTCTTTGATCTGAACCAAATCTTTGAGAGATATTTCCCGTGCAGCGATAATACGGCGCGCCCCCATATCATAATAAACTTGCGCATCAAGAATATTCATAACATTGGCTTGAGTCGAGAGATGAAGCGGTATTTGTGGGGCAATTTGGTGAGCAAGTTTGAGAACACCTGGCGTTGCAACGATAAACGCATCAGGTTCTAGGGATGCCATAGTGGCAATATGCTCTTTGAGAAGTTTTAGTTGAGAGTTAAAAGGGAAACCATTAATAGTGACATAAACTTTACGACCACGCGCATGAGCATAATCAATCCCCTCTTTGAAACTTTCCAAATCGAACTCTTTACCTGAACGGATACGCAGTGAAAAGTGACTTACACCACCATAAACAGCATCTGCGCCGTAATCGATTGCAATTTTTAATTTTTCTAAATTCCCCGCAGGGGAAAGGAGCTCCACTTTTTTCAAACGCTTAATCTCTATTCATTTTTATTTTTGTCCAAAAGAGGCTAATAGTGCTTCAATGTCTTCACTATTAACGATATCTTCAGTTGAAGTATCACCAGGGAGATGAGTAGCCGAACCGACCCGTTTTGCATCATCAATTTTACCCGAAAAGAGGTGATTCATATAGGTTGAAAGGGCGCGCATTACATTGATAACACGTTCAATTTTCTGACGATGAATGTCTTGATACTGCATAATATCCATAACATTCATAATGGTATCTCCACCATTTTGGAGAATATCCATCACCTTGCCCGTCTTAACTAACCCATCTTTATTTTTTTCAAGCTGTGTTTCAAATACAGAAACATGTGGAAATTTAAGACGGAGAGTTTCAAAAAGTTCAATGTTACTTTTAAGAATTAGATTAAGCGCTTTGAGTTGTTTCTCACCGTCACCTAGATCATTACTTATATCTTCAATAAGATCAAAAATTTCAGAAGCTTTTTGTTCGCTTTCTTTGGTAACATCATCAAGCTGATGAACCATTTTATTGTCATCGGTTGGTGGTGGTGGTGGCCAGCCATGAGTAGCAGAAACACGATAGGTCTCTGGATCAAATTCCATAGGTGCATCGTTACTATCATCATCTTCTTCGTCATCAGTTATCTCTTCTATTGATTCCATAGTAATAGCAGGTTCAATCTCTTCATCTAAATCCATATCACCATTCATTAGCGCATCTAGCTCTTCTTGTGTCATATCGATATCCTCTATGATTAATATTGCACTATAATAACATTAAAATCTTTAGTTTATTTGGATAAAAAGATGAAAATTGATCTTCATAACCATACAATTTTGTGTAATCACGCGACAGGTAGTGTTAATGAGTACGTAGAAGCGGCTATTGCATGCGGTACGGAATATTTTGGTTTATCCGATCATGCCCCTATGGAGTATGATTATGAGTACCGAATGTCATTTGATCAGATGGAACTTTATGAACAATGGGTACGCGATGCAAAAGAGCGTTACAGCGATCAAATCACCGTTCTTTTGGGCTACGAAGTTGATTATCTAGCACGGTATGTGGATGAGCGTGTATTAAAACGCCCGTGCGATTATTTAATAGGTAGTATTCATTTTATTGATGAATGGGGGTTTGATAACCCTGAATACATTGCAAAATACAATACTATGGATATGGACACCCTTTATTCTCGCTATTTTGATCTTGTTGAGACAATGGCAAAAAGTGGAAATTTTGATATTGTTGGTCATCTTGATTTATTGAAAGTATTCAAGTTTTTTCCGAAAACGGATATTCGGATATTGGCAAAAAATGCGTTAAAAGCAATCAAAGATGCCAACATGACGGTAGAAATCAATGTTGCAGGCTTGCGTAAACCTGTTGCTCAAGCATATCCATCCCCTCTTTTACTTCAATCCATGGCGGAACTTGAAATTCCTATCACGTTTGGTTCTGATGCACACCGACCCGATCAAGTGGGTATGTTTACGAATGAGGCTCAAGAGCTTGCTCGATGTGTCGGATATACCCATTGTGCCCTTTATCGAAACAGAGAACGAGAAATGGTTAAATTTTAATCAATCTATTTTTCGATATTAATATTTAATTCGCTATACTTTTTGAACTATAATTATTTCAGGAGTACCGCATGGGTAAATTCGTAAACAGTGTAGATGAGTTTTTTGAGTTTTGTAAAGAGAACGATGTTCAATTCGTAGATTTTCGTTTCACTGATATGAAAGGGACTTGGCATCACGTTAGTTACCGTATGAGTGCGGTTAATGCAGGTCAATTCGAAGGCGGTTTTCCATTTGATGGTTCTTCTATTGACGCTTGGCAGCCGATTAACAAATCGGATATGTTGCTAAAACCAGATGCCCAATCTGCATTTATGGATCCATTTACCGCTGATCCAACCATTATTGTTTTCTGTGATGTTTATGACATTTACAAAAATCAAGCGTATGAAAAATGTCCTCGTTCAATTGCTAAAAAAGCATTAGAGCATCTTGCAAACGCAGGCGTAGGTGATGTCGCTTACTTCGGACCTGAAAATGAATTTTTCGTCTTTGATGATGTCAAAATTCGTGATGAAGTGAACTGCTCATATTATGAAGTGGATAGCGAAGAGGGTGAATGGAATGATGCTAAATCATTCAAAGACGGATATAACACAGGTCACCGCCCACGTAACAAAGGAGGTTACTTCCCAGTAGCACCAATTGATACAATGGTTGATTTGCGCGCAGAAATGATGTTAGTACTTGAACAAGTGGGTCTTGAAGTTATTTTGGGTCACCATGAAGTAGCACAAGGTCAAGGCGAAATCGGTATCGTATTTGATACTCTTGTAAATGCAGCGGACAACGTTCAAAAACTTAAATATGTTATCAAAATGGTAGCACACCTCAATGGTAAAACAGTAACCTTTATGCCAAAACCTCTTTATGGAGACAATGGAAGCGGTATGCACGTTCACCAATCAATCTGGAAAGATGGTAAAAACACATTCTACAAAGAGGGTGGCTACGGCAATCTTTCTGAAGATGCCCTTCACTATGTTGGCGGGATTTTTGCACATGCACGCGCGGTTGCAGCCTTTACTAATCCATCAACCAACTCATACAAACGTCTTATCCCAGGATTTGAAGCACCGTCAATTTTGACCTATTCAAGCCAAAACCGTTCAGCTTCTTGTCGTGTCCCTTACGGTGCAGGTGAAAAAGCAACACGTATCGAAATGCGTTTCCCCGATTCAACAGCATGCCCATATCTTGCATTTACCGCAATGATGCTTGCAGGAATTGACGGTATTAAAAATAAAACGGTTCCAGTTGGACCTATGGATGAAGACCTTTTTGAATTGAGTCTTGATGAGATTCGTGAAAAAGGAATTCCTCAAATGCCACATACTCTTCGTGGTTCATTGGAATCGTTGATTCGTGATAACAAATTCCTTCAGCCTGTTATGACAGCGGAGTTTGTTGATACCTATCAGCATTACAAATTTGAAACACAAGTATGGCCTGACGAAGCACGTCCTACAGCGTTCGAGTTCAAATCTACCTATTCTTGCTAATCTAAAATTCTGTCATTCCGTGCTACGACACGGAATCTCGCTCCCAAGCTCTAGCTTGGGAGTGTATACCGCAAGTCAAGTTTTCGTTAAAGTCTGTATTCCAAAATGATTCAGTCAGTATGTATTTTTAGCGAGAAATGTATGCGTTCCCAAGCTGGAGCTTGGGAACGAGAAAAAATTCCACGTAAGTGGAAATTTAAAGAAGAAAAATTTAGTCGATAATTTTCGGACCTGCAGCAGAGTAATCAAAACTACTTCCACCATCCGTATATTTTTTGAAATTTTTGATAAATAGTGAAGCTAAGCTATCACGTTGTACAAGATAGGCATCTTTATCTGCCCATGCGTTACGTGGATTAAGGATCGTTGGGTTAATAGTTCCCAGTGTTTTAGGGATATGGAAACCAAATGTATTAGTTGTATCAAATTCAGATTCATTAATAGAGCCATCGAGAATAGCATTGATACATGCGCGGGTATCTTTGATACTCATCCGTTTTCCAACGCCATAAGCACCACCTGTCCATCCTGTATTGACGAGATAGACATTAACATTATGTTTGTCGATTTTTTCACCGAGAAGTTTAGCATAAACAGTAGGATGAAGAGGCAAGAAAGCTTCCCCGAAACATGAGCTAAAAGTTGCAACAGGCTCGGTAATTCCACGCTCTGTCCCCGCAACCTTCGCCGTATAACCGCTCAAGAAGTAGTACATTGCTTGTTCTTTTGTAAGTTTACTTACAGGAGGAAGGACTCCGAAAGCATCTGCAGAGAGAAAAATAATGTTTTTAGGATGACCCGCCATTAATGAGGGCTGATGATTTTCGATATGTTCGATAGGGTAGGATACGCGTGTATTTTCAGTTTTGGAACCATCTTCATAGTTAACCAAGCCATCTTCATCATAAACGACATTTTCAAGCAGTGCATTACGACGAATAGCTGCATGAATTTCAGGTTCGCTTGAAGGATCGAGGTTGATTACTTTTGCGTAACATCCTCCCTCGAAATTGAAAACTCCCTCATCATCCCAACCATGTTCGTCATCACCGATGAGGGCTCGTTTGGGATCAGTAGAGAGGGTTGTTTTTCCTGTACCGCTGAGCCCGAAGAAGAGACATGTATCACCTGATGGTCCAACATTCGCCGAACAGTGCATTGCAAGTTTCCCCTCTAGTGGTAGCCAGTAGTTCATCATCGAAAAAATTCCTTTTTTCA
>CANMHZ010000030.1 GCA_947497635.1 Helicobacteraceae bacterium
ACTGATAGCATTCTTATCCCTCGAAAGTATTTAGTCTCATTATACAAAATTTACACTATTTTTGAAATTACAGCTATAATACATAATAATATTTACATACAAAGGAATACAGATGTCAGCTACATTACGTAAAAATTTCGTTTTTGATGCCATAGTTGTCTCTCACTTGGAAGAGATTGCTCGGGTTGAAGGACTTTCATTGACAAAAGCGATTAATAATATGATTGAGCAACGATACGAAGAGATAGCAAAGCAAAAGAGGATTGAGGCTTTTGAAAGTATCGTAGGTAGTGCTTCTGGGGTATTTGGGAATCTAACGATACAAGAAATTAAAGCACAAATGGATGTTTAAACGAATATTTTTAGATGCTAATATCTTAATCGACTCAATCGATGATCAAAGACCTATGCATCATAGAAGTACTGCTCTCATCCGTTTTTGTTTGGATAAAGAAATTCCTGTATTTACAAGTTGTGATATTGTAACAACGGTTTATTATCTTAGTGCTAAAATAGACAAAAAGCAGGCACTCAATGAAATTACAAAAATCAATCGTTTTTGTAAAATTATCGACTTCTCAAACGCCGAGGTGGAACAGACCTGTAATTTAATGGCTCAAAACAGTGATTTCAAAGATTTGGAAGATACTATTCAATATATCCTCGCCAAAAAAGCTTTATGTGATTGTATTGTCTCCAATGATAAAAACTTTTTGAGTCCTGATATTCTCCTCCTTAGTAGTGAAGCATTTTGTGAAAGGTTGAGGTTATGAAACTTTCTTTAAGCTATTCGCCTCAGTATGAGTATCTTAAATCATCATTCGAATCCATCCGAGAAATCTTTGCTGGCGATGATCACTCTATTCACAAAGCACGTAATGAGCTAAAAGTTATCACTCTTGATGGGATTAAAACGGTAGTAAAATCGTTCAAAATTCCCCATATCCTCAACCGTGTCGTTTATACCTTTTTTCGAAAAAGCAAAGCGTACAAATCGTACTATAATGCCCTAAAACTTCAAGAACTTGAGATTTCTACCCCCTCCCCGATTGCTTTGATCGAATTTTATGAATCGGGTCTTTTGGGAGAAAGTTTCTTTATTGCCGAATTTTTTGATTACGATTTTACGATACGGACACCGTTGCTGGAACCCCTTGTTGATCGTAACCAAATTTTTAAAGCCTTTGCTGCCTATACCTACGGTTTGCACCAAAAAGGGGTTTGGCATTTGGACTACTCTCCCGGAAATATCCTCATCAAACGAACCGAGTCAGGTTATCATTTCTCTATCGTTGATATTAACCGTATGGAGTTTCGGTCTATTTCTCCGCTAGAAGGGTGTGAGAACTTCAATAAACTATGGGCAAGCGATGAAGAACTAGAAATTATGGGACGAGAGTATGCACGACTAAGCGGATTTAATGTGGCGGTTACCATTGCTGAAATGCAACGTTGTAACAATGCCAATAAACGGACAAAGAATTTTAAAAAGGCTCTCAAGAGAGTGTTAAAAGGCGATTTTTCAATGCCTGCTTAACGGTCTCAAACATCGCACTTCGTCCCTCATCCTCGGTAGGAATCATAAAATGGTGCTGATTAGCTCCAATGCTTTTCCATCGTGATGCGGACGCAAACCGCGAATCTCCAAAAAAGGTAAACGTTTCACACCCCACCGAACTTGCCAAATGATATGTCCCAGTAGAAGTACTGATGAAGAGGGTAAAGCGACTCAGAAGTGCCGCAAAATCGACAATACTTCCTAGAGAGCGATAAAGAATCACCCTACTCTCTCCTAAAAGCTCTTTTGCTTCTTCATACAGTTTTTCTTCATCGGGTCCGAATGTCATCACGACATCAATATTTTCATTCGATTTGGCTATTTTTACCAATTCGAGGTATTCCCCCAATGTCCAATTCGCATCGGATGAGCCTCCGAAACCGGGATGAAAAGCTACCACGGGTTTAGTAATAGCGTATTTCTCACAAAATGCTTTGAAAATATCCTCATCGAAATGAAGCAATGGTTGTGGAAAATCGAGACTAATATCAGGGTAAAGAGCTTTGGTAAGTTCTAAATTATATTCAAATTCCGCCATTTTCACTTCACTACGACGTTGGGTGATTCGACGGTTGTAAAAGATTTGAGCGATTTTGGTAGCAGGGGCAATACGGATGGGGATACGGGCGATCCATTGTGCCAATGCAACACGCGTGTTGGAGAAAAGGGTAATCGATGCGTCGATATTGGCTTTTTTTATCGTATACGCCAACGCTAAAATATCCCCCACCTCATCCACAATCACCTCATCAATAAAATCACACGATTGGGCTAATTGTCGATTCAATGGGGCAACCAAAGCGATAATACGATTCGAGGGATTATGGTGTTTTAGGACGTAGAGAGTTGCTAAGGCGGTAATGAAATCACCCAGCTTATCGTTACGGACGACGAGTATATTCATATTCATACCTCACTTTATTGCCCTTATTTTACCCGATTGAAGGTAAGAAAACGATACAATTCACTCATGAAAGCACCTTTTGCATGGGATACCTATTCCGACCAACCCTCCATTATTCGTGACAAAGCACTCAAAAGACAAATGCGCTCGAGTGCCCTCCCATCTCTTATCAAAACTTTTTTAATTGCCCTTATTATGTTGCCCATTGCTTTTTTGGTCACATTTTTGCTTCCACGCAAGAAAATAAGGGGGGATGAATTTTTCGGATTGGGGGTCAATCTCGATAAAGAACCCAATACGACCCCCTATCTCCTTGACGAATTGAACGTCCAAAAACTCCTGATTCGTATTCCGTTGTGGGAGATGGAGAAGCTGGATGACTATGTTGCGTTTATCAAAACATTTACCCATAAAGAGGTCACCATTGCCCTCTTACAAGATCGTGAACACATCACTTCGCCGACTCTGACAAGAGATCATCTAACCCAAATTTTCGAGGCACTGGATGGATTTTGTGACTCATATGTTATCGGAAGCACCATCAACCGTGCGAAGTGGGGATTTTTCAGTGTGAATGAATATCTGGATTTTTATGCCGTCGCCTATAGTCTCAAAAAAGAACGTTTTCCCCACTTCAAACTCATAGGCTCTAATGTCATCGACTTTGAGCTTCACTTCACCGCCCATACCCTTTTTCATCTCACAAACATCCGTTTTGATGCATTGGGAACTCTCCTTTATGTTGACAGGCGTGGTGCTCCTGAGAATAGCCAACTTGGATTTAGTCTCTTAGGGAAAATCAACCTCATCGATGCTCTTATCCGCCTAAGTTCCAAAACCTCCAATGAGCTTATCATTACCGAAACGAACTGGCCGATCAAGAATACTGCCCCCTACGCCCCAACAAGTGAGCATGAGTGTGTCAGCGAGGAGGATTATGCTTCTTTTATGGTGCGCTATCACCTCCTAGCCTTTGCCTCTCAAAAAGTAAGTTGCGTTTATTGGCATCAATTGATTGCTCCCGGGTATGGACTCATCGACAACCGTGAGGGGATTCGTAAACGCACTGCTTTTGAGGCGTATAAAACCATGCTCTCTCATCTAAGCGACGCAAAATTTATCCGTTACCGCCAAAAAGGAGATGAGTATCTTTTGATCTGCTCAACGCCACGAGGTCATTTGCATGTTACATGGACACTTACCTCTGCACCCATCTACACCTATAAGGCAACGGCATGAAAATTCTCATCATCCTTCCCAACTGGCTAGGTGATGCGGTGATGGCAACCCCTGCTATCGAAGCATTGTGCACCCTCTACCCGCAAGCCAAACTTACATTAGTCGGCTCGTACGTCAGTATCGAAGCCCTCAAACATCATCCTCAATGTATCCGCCATTATGTCGATGAGACGAAAAAAGGGGGAAACCGATTTCGTAATACCTACCGTTTCGCCAAAGTGCTAGGAATGCACGATTTTGCAGTTACGTTTCGCAATCAGCTCCACTCGTCACTCTTACTCTTTTGGAGCAAAACCCCCATCACCGCAGGACGAAAAAGCTGGCACTCCTCTTTTTTGCTGACGCACGCCATCAAACCACCCCACCCTAGCCATCTGGTAGAGCAATACTGTGATATTGCCCAAAGTTTGAGCACCGCGCCACTTGTTCTTAGAAATCTTAAACTTCATATTCCACCCCATCACTATGAACATCCAACTCTTGGAATCAATCCCGGGGCAACGTATGGAAGTGCAAAGCGATGGTATCCCGAAAAATTCGCAGAAGTAGCACGTGCGTATGCCGATCGTTATGAGATTGTAATCTTTGGAGGCCCAAATGAAGTGGAAATGGCGGGAGACATCGAAAAGCGTTTAGAGGGGATAAACATCACCAATCTAGCGGGAAAAACATCGGTAGAGGAGTTGTGTTCGATGATAGGAGGGCTGGATATGTTTATCACCAACGATAGCGGTCCAATGCACGTAGCGGCGGCGTATCAGGTTCCAACAGTTGCAATTTTCGGACCAACCAACCATACTGAAACCTCACAGTGGAGGAATACAAAAAGTGTGATTGTACGCCATGAGATGGAGTGTTCCCCGTGTATGAAGCGTGAATGCCCCCTAAAACATCATGAGTGCATGAAGGGGATCACGGCTGGTGAGGTCATTGAAGCTGTTAAAAATCTAATCTAAGCCCAAAATACCACGAATCATTATAAGTAATATCACGAGTTTTTACATTGGTATCAATCGTGCGATATCCCACTTCAATGCGTCCATTGTCAATAGGCTCAAAATCAAGATGAATACGGGTTTCCATATAGCTACTTGCATCTTTAAATGCTAATGCCGATGGGGCATAATAAAGCGCTCCTCCTAAATAAAAAGGGAATGGCGTATTTAATGGCAATTGCAACTGAGCTTCTAATCCAAGAGGAATCGCTGAGTAAATATTCCCATCAATTTTTGTATACTCCCCTTTAACTCCCAATCCAAGTTCCAACCCTCGAACCCCACGGACACTGTTTTGAACCATAAAAGAGACTTCCATAAGAGGGTTAATCGTGCCTATTGTCGCTGAGTTATTAACATCACCGTTCAAGAATCGCGCACCCAAATAGGTCGTCCCCAATCCCGAACCATTCCCCATTCGCCCCATATCAAGACGAAGTTGTCCCTCGACATCACGGCTGTTCACATTTGCCTCGATTTGGTGCGCTGCGAATGCACTTGTTGCGATTAAACTGCTTAAAACTATTTTTTTCAACATATTGTTCCTTTGTTAATTCTTTCTATTGTTGCCGTCGTGCTTTTACCATCGACGAACGTGACGAGTCGAAGTTCTCTTGCAAACTCTGCCCCGACAACCGATTTGCCCTCATAATCGCCCCCTTTGACGAGTATATCAGGGGCAATGCTTTTAATGAGTTTGTAGGGGGTCTCATCCCCAAAGAGGACGACATAATCGACCGCTTCCAATGCTGCCAAAATATAGGCACGATCTGCTTCAAGATTCACAGGGCGCGTTGGCCCTTTGAGTACCCTTACTGAGTCATCGGTATTGAGACCTACGATGAGGACATCCCCATAACTTTTTGCCTCTTGGAGATACTTGACATGCCCCACATGAAGAATATCAAAACAGCCGTTGGTAAAGACAACTGTTTTCCCCTCTTTTTTCAATCGTTGGGCAATAATAGCAATCTCATCGTGCGATTTAATATGAACATCTGAGGTGCTTTGGTGCAAACTTGACTCGTAGGCACTGATTTCATCCAGCGTCACCGTAGCCGACCCGATCTTGCCAACCACAACCGCCGCTGCATGATTCGCAAACGGGGCTGCTTCATCAATACCAAGCCCCATGCTCAATGCAAACGACAACGAAGCAATAACGGTATCCCCAGCCCCAGTAACATCGAATACCTCTTTCGCCACCGTTGGGAAGCGACGCATCGAGTCATCATAAATCGCAATACCATCTTCAGAGAGGGTAATCATTGAACACTCTAACTCGCACGTTTTTTTAAGAGAAAGCAATGCTTGACGCAAAGAATCATCATCACAAATCGCAATACTTGTTGCTTCAGATGCCTCTTTTTTATTGGGAGTGAGGAGATACGCCCCTTTATATTTGCGGTAATCCTTCCCTTTTGGATCAACAAGAACCTTTTTACCCGCTATTCTTGCCACCCCTATCACGTCTTGGGCAACCGTCTCTGTAATCACCCCTTTACCGTAGTCGGAGAGAATAACCATATCACACGAATCAATAACATCAAGAACATACGCGGCAATAATCTTCTCACTGTTGGTGTTAATCGCCTCTTTGGACTCCTTGTCATACCGTAGTATTTGCTGATTGGAGGCAATGATACGACTCTTTTTCGAGGTTTTTCGCCCCTCTTGCATAATGAGTCCCTCACACGAAACGCCCAAAGAAAAAAGCATCACTCGCAACTCTTTCCCATTCTCATCATCACCGATAACTCCAGCAACGCTTACGTGTGCCCCTAGTGCAACAAGATTATGGATAACATTCCCAGCACCGCCTAGAACCATCGTTTCACGTGAAATATCCACTACTTGCACAGGAGCTTCAGGGGAAATACGCTCGCACCCTCCCCACAAATAATGATCGATCATCAAATCCCCAATAACAAGGATACGTGGATGGGCATTTTGGAAGAGACTCATGAAAGCTCCTGTTCAAAAAGACGTTGTATTTCTGGAACGTATGCCGCTATCCCCTCTTCAAAACTAAATCGAGGCTCATACCCCAAACACTCACGCGTTGTTTGAATATCCGCTTCGGTGTGGAACTGGTAGCGTCCAATATAGGGGTTAGGGACATATTCACACACGTATGAAGTTCCCAATTCACGTTGCAAAATATCCACCATTGATTGAAATGAGCGTGCTTTTCCTGTTCCGACATTAAAGACACCCGACTCACGTGGAGCAGCCGCTAAAATATTAGCTTGGATAATATCCTCAATATAAATAAAATCGCGCAAAATCTGATCGGAGTTCTCAAAAAGCTTCGGATTCTTTCCACTTAAAAGCTGATGCCCAAACTGTACCACCATCGAAGATGTTTTATTTTTGAAAAATTCCCGCGCGCCGTAAACATTGAAATAACGCAATCCGACGATACTAATATGATCGTGCTTAAGGGCATATTGACGTGCCGTGTGATCCATCATTAGCTTGGAAAATCCATAAACATTTTGAGGTGCTTCACGTCCTACGATTTGTGGAGAAGGGGCATCCCCATACGTCGCACCCGAGGAGGCATAAATCATATTTGCACCATGCGCCACCGCCATCTCAAGTAGATCAACAAACGCATTCACATTGGTTTGAATCATCAAATCCTGTTCCAACGCCGTCGTATCCGAAATCGCCGCTTCGTGATAGATAAAATCAAATTTATACCGTGCTGAAATCTCTGCCAACAATGTTTTATCGTTAATATCACCACTAATAACATCCCCACGAAAGCCAATCAAATTTTTAAAATGACCAAAACTTTTGAGATTGCCATTGGAGAGGGTGAAATTTGAGCGGAACAGATCTAACACCACCACACGAGCATCGGGATAATTCTCCTGAAAATAAAAGGCGAGGTTAGAACCAATAAATCCCGCCCCCCCTGTAATAAGGATAGTTTTTGTATTAAAATCAACGTCGCTGTAGCGCATATAATGTCCTTGAGGATATAAGTGTATTATTGTAACAAAGGTATCATTAAAAGAGAAAAAAGTTAGACTTGTTTAAGATAGATGGGAATATAATAGCGCTCAAATTTTAATACGGAGAAACAAATGAAAAAAATTGCTCTTGCAATGTTATTCGCTGGTATGTCATTGATGGCTGCTGATGGAAAAGCTCTTTCTGCTAAATGTGCTGCATGTCATGGTGCTAGCTTCGAAAAAGCGGCTCTTGGTAAATCAGCAATCGTAAAAGGTCAATCAGCTGCTGCTGTTGAAGCTTCTTTGAAAGCATACAAAGCTGGTACTCAAAACAAAGCTGGTATGGGTGCATTGATGAAAGGTCAAGTGGCTGCTATGTCTGACGCTGACATCAAAGCAGTTGCTACTTTCGCAGCTACTGGTAAATAATTCCTCTTCTCACCGCATTAGCGGTGGGATTTTTCTCACTCACTTTTATACTTCTTCTTTGTAATGTGATTTAGAGAATCTCCAAAAACTATTTTTATCGCAAACTTTCTATACGTTCTTCACTAAGTCCTGTTTTTAAAGCGATAGTCGCATTATCCAAAATATCAAGAAGATTTTTTGCTATTTCAATAGCTTTATTTTCCATCCCCCTAGCTTCACCTCGTGCTTCACCTTTCTCTTCCGCCGTTTGAAGGGCATTGATTTCATCGTATGCTTTGAGGGTCATATAATCATACACATCTAACTCTTTTTTATCCCAATTTGTTTGGGAAGCTATTTCAAACGCTTCTTTAAATTCTTGAATATCTTTAAATTGCTTTGGGATGATAGTAAGATTATTGGCATTTTTAATAAAGTAAATCCATTTCTCTAATGTCGTTTGAAGTTCTTCGAGTTCTTTATCAAACTTTTTGAGTTCGATAAACGTAAATTCAAAATCATCAAGCTCTTGTTTGAGTGTCTCTTTGTTGAGTATGAGATGTCGGCTTATAAACGCTTGACTCTCAAACATACTAAAATCAACAATCCCTATAAAATAAACTTTATTAAGTTTACTGTAATCGGCACCTGAGGAGAGTTGTGAAATATAGGCTTTACTGGTATAGTATAAACTTCTTTTTGCAAAATCTCCTAAATGTTTCTTTTGCATCTCAACGATAAATTCATCCCCATTTTTAGCTTTGGCTTTGATGTCTAAAATCGTCTCTTTTAAATCGGGTATTTTCGGAACTTGATAGGGGTTGACTATGTGTAAATCGACAATGCTTTTCTCATCGTTAAAATCCAAAATAGCGTTTAGAAGAGAGATCAAAATCTCTTTTTTGTTTTCATCTCCAAATATCTTTTTAAACGCTAAATCATTCTTTGGGTCGGCGAATTGCATTTTTGTTCCCCTTATTTGTTCAGTTTTACTACGAAGTATTATACAGAAGTTGCAATTAAGCAACACTGCACAATCTCCAAATAGATGACCGCCCCTTTCACCCTCCTAAGCAACTTTTGGCTATAATTTCACCAATTAAATCAAATGAGTAATAAACCCCATGGATAATATACGCAACTTTTCAATCATCGCCCATATCGACCACGGCAAGAGTACCCTAGCAGATCGGATTATCCAAGAGTGTGGCTCTGTAACGGAGCGCGAAATGGGTAAGCAGATGATGGACACGATGGACATCGAGCAAGAGCGTGGGATTACCATCAAAGCCCAAAGTGTCCGTTTGGACTATGTCAAAGATGG
>CANMHZ010000031.1 GCA_947497635.1 Helicobacteraceae bacterium
CGAAGCCGATCCCGTTATCTATGCGACCAACTCCGCCAACTCGTTTATCTCCGTTATGCAAAAACGGTTGGGGATCGATGGGGGTCATACCTACTCACTTCTAAACGAAAAAGCAACTACAGGGGGAATCAAAGGGGGGTTAGAGCGAATGCTTTCCAAGGTCAAAGAGGGTGATTCTATCTATTTCTATTACAGCGGTCACGGTATCCCTGACCCTGTACAAGGAGAACCGTATATCCTCCCTAGAGATGTTATTGCTGATTATGTTGTAAGAGAAAAAGAACTAATGGCACGCTCCATCTATAAAAAGCTCTCTGATAGTAGTGCTTCTCGTATTATCGCTTTTGTCGATAGCTGTTACTCAGGACGTACCGATGGAGTTTCCAATATCAAAGGATCAGCCGCAGGTCATTTCAAATCCAAGACAGTAGAGTTTGATAAAGAAAAAATGGCAGTCTTCACCGCAGGAACCAACGGACAGTTTTCCAATGCTTTTCCTGAAAAAGGAAACCGCCTCTTTAGCTATTACCTCGTAAAAGCACTGGCAACCAAAGAAAACCTAGACCTCGACACCCTCTCAGCAGACGTATACGCCAACGTCAAAGAAGAGAGTTTGAAGATGGGAGATATCAAACGCCAAGAACCTCAGATTGAGGGGAATAGGGGGATAGGATTGAGATGATGAAAAAACTCCCCATTGGAATATCGACATTCAGTAAAATTATCGAAGGTAATTATCTTTATGTCGATAAAACAAAAATAGCGTTAGACTTAATCGACAATGGGCAATATTATTTCCTCAGCCGTCCACGACGTTTCGGTAAATCTCTCTTTTTGGATACCCTTAAAACTATCTTTGATGGAGAGAAAGAAATTTTTAAAGATTTGTATATCTATGATAAATGGAATTTTAAGAAATATCCTGTTGTTCGTATTAGTTTTAATGATGGAGATTTTAAAACCAAAGAGAGCTTTAACCAAACGATTTATGAGATACTCAAAATAAATCAACGAGATTTGGGGATAAAGTGCGATACTGATTTATCACTTATTGGTTGTTTTCGGGAATTAATTTATAAAGCGTATGAAAAATACAACCAAAAAGTCGTTATTTTGGTTGATGAATACGATAAACCGATTTTGGATAATATTGAAAATAGAGAAATTGCCACCATTATGCGAGAAGAACTCAAAAACTTCTATTCAGTTATCAAAGGTGCGGATGAATACCTCAAATTCGTATTTATTACAGGGGTCAGTAAATTTTCAAAAGTCTCTCTCTTCTCAGGACTCAATAATATCAACGATATTACCCTCGACAGCAACTACTCTACCATCTGTGGCTATACTCAAAATGATGTAGAAACATGTTTCGCTCAACATTTGGCAGGGCAAGATTTCGAAAAAATAAAGGTGTGGTATAACGGATATAAATGGCTGGGTGAAGGGGTTTATAATCCATTTGACATTCTCCTCTTTATCCAAAAAAATTATGAATATCGAAATTACTGGTTTAGTACTGCAACCCCAACATTCTTACTTAAACTAATCGAAAAAAATAACTATTTTCTCCCCGATTTGGAAAACATTGTCAAAGATGAAAGGATGCTGAACAGTTTCGATGTGGATTATATTGAACTCGAAACATTGATGTGGCAGACGGGGTATTTGACGATTGATCGAACCCAAACGATATTGGATACTATTTCCTATCATTTGACGATTCCCAACAAAGAGGTTCGAAGTTCACTCTTGGGAAGTGTGGCAGATTTTATGTCTAAAATTCATAGCCCTACTGCAACGACAAATGGTATTTTAATCGCCCTAATAGAAGCCGATTTTCCCTCTTTTGAAAAATACCTTAAGTCCCTCTTCGCCGCTATCCCGTACAACAATTTTACAGGTGTGAAACTATACGAATATGAGGGGTATTATGTCTCTGTTTTTTATGCCTACTTCAAAGCATTTGGTATTGAACTAATTGGGGAAGATGTGACGAATAAAGGGCGCATAGATCTGACGATTAAAATTCCTAATGGGGCGATATATGTCATTGAGTTCAAAGTTGATGGGAAAGAGAATGCGTTAAACCAAATAAAAACAATGAACTATCACGAAAAATATCTCAGTGAAAAGAGAGAACTCTATTTACTCGGCATTGCATTTGACAAAGAAAATCGAAATGTAAGTTTGGTGGAGTGGGAGAAAATAATCTAATTTCCCCTTCCCCCATCGCCTAAAATCCACCCCTACTAAGACTCTTGACATTTGAAGGTTCTAAAGCTACAATTCGATCAATTAGTTGCATAGTCAACTATATTAGGAGCTACTTATGAATCGATGCGAATGCCCGACCGAGGAATCGTTAGGGTGTATGACCAACCTTTCTGCTATAGCGGCACGCAACTATCTCACTCGCAAGCTCGCTCTTCATGGAATTGATATGACGATTGAGCAGTTTAAAGTAATGGTTGTGTTATGGAAAGAGGGAACCTCTACTCAACAAAACATTGCCGATTTTGTCGGTAAAGACAAAGCCAGTGTGACTCGTTTGATAGCAGGTCTGGAAAAACGCTCTCTTATTGCCCGTACGGCAGACGAGAATGATAAACGATGCAATCTCGTCACCCTTACCCCACAAGGGATCATCCTCGAAAAACCGACTATGGATGTTTTGGGTGAAGCGACCCATTATCTCCACCGAGGTATCGATCCCCAAGAACTTGCCATTACCCTACGCGTCTTGAAACAAATGTGCCAAACCCTAAATTATTCTCCAAAGGAATCTGAATGAATCGTATCACTACATTAACGTTATCCTCTATTTTAATTCTCGCCATCAGCGGGTGTGAACGCCCCAAAGCCAAAGGGATGGAAAAACCGCCCGAAGGCCCTGTCCCCGTCACCGTTACGGAAGTGAAATCAGGAAATTTCCCTGCCATTCTCGAAGCAACAGGGCAAACGCAAGCTTTTTATACCGTGCAAGTCTATGCGCGTGTATCAGGATTTTTACAAAAACGTGCCTATACGGAAGGTCAGTTTGTCACCAAAGGGCAAACCCTCTTTACGATCGACCCATCTGATTTGAAAAATGCGTTGGAGAGTGCTAGAGCAGGGTATGAAGTGGCGAATGCGAACCATATCAATGCGAAAGCGGTGCTCAACCGTATCAAACCCTTAGCGCAAGCAAACGCCGCAAGTGCGCAAGACCTCGATGGTGCCATTGCCAATGAGCGTAACAGCGCAGCAGCTCTTTTGGGGGCGAAAGCATCGTTGGAGCAAGCGAAACTTAACCTTAGCTATACGACCATTAAAGCCCCTATTAGTGGATTCGTTGATAAATCGAAAATAGACATCGGAACCTATATCGCAGCGGGAGCGAACAGCCTCCTTACTACCGTCTATCAAAATGATCCGATTTATGTGAACTTTACCTTTAGTGAAAATGAGAAAATTGCTCGTCAAAATGCCATTGCAAGCGGACAATTAGTCGCCCCTAAAAATGGGGAGTATGAGGTTGAACTCACCTTGGGGGATGGGACAACATTAGTACGCAAAGGGAAAATCAATTTCGTCGCGCCGTTTATTGATCCGACAACAGGAACCATCAGCTACCGTGCCATCATCGACAACAGCGATCACAAACTCCTTCCAGGGCAATTCGTTCACGTAAAAGTCAAAGGGATGGAGTACAAAGATGCCCTTTATGTTCCTCAAAAAATCCTTATGACAGGAGAAAAAGGGAAATTTGTGTATGCCATCGAAGCGAATAATACCGTCACAGCAAAACCCGTTGTCGCATCCCAATGGAGCGGTGAAAATGTCTTGATCGAAAGCGGTGTAAACGTTGGGGATAAAATTGCCGCCGATGGACTAGCTAAACTTCGACCGGGTGCGGATATTATTCCCCATGGACAAAAATAATGTTTAGTAAATATTTCATTAACCGACCTGTTTTATCGGCTGTTATTGCCTTGATGATTGTGATCTTGGGATTTGCGGCGATTAAAAGTCTCCCTATCTCACAGTTGCCCAACATCACCCCTCCGACGGTTGTCGTCAGTGCCCAATATCCGGGTGCCGATGCTCAAACCATCGCCAATACCATCCTTACACCGTTGGAGTCTCAAATCTCTGGAGCCGATGGGCTGATGTATATGAGCTCCAAAGCGGCAGCGCTTCCAGGGAGTGCAACCATTACGTGTACCTTTAACATCGGTGTCAATCAGGATCTTGCCGCTGTGGATGTTCAAAACCGTATCAACTCGGTGATTGCACAGCTTCCTCAAAGCACTCGTGATCTTGGAGTCTCTGTACAAAAAAAGACCTCTGACATTCTCTTACTCGTTGCCGTTACCTCACCCGATGAGAGTTTTGATTCGACGCAAATCAGTAACTACATCTCTGCGACGCTTCTCGATGAGATCAAAAAAATCCCGGGTGCAGGACGTTCTCAAATCTTCGGTCAGCGCGATTATTCAATGCGGGTATGGCTGAATCCTGACAAAATGGCATCATTAGGGGTGAGTTCAACGGAAGTTGCAGCCGCTATCAAAGACCAAAATCTCCAAGTCTCTCCAGGGCGTTTGGGGCAAGGTCCTACTAATGGTGAGCAAATGTGGACGATGCAACTCACCTCTAAAGGGCGATTTTCCACCCCCGAAGAGTTTCAGAACATTATTATCCGCTCCAAACCAGATGGTTCAGCGTTGCGCCTCAAAGATGTTGCACGCGTAGAACTGGGAAGCCAAAACTACGAGTTTTTCGGACGGGTCAATGGCAAACCAGCGGCTATGATTGGGATTTTCGCTGATACCAATGCCAATGCCCTCGATACCTCTGCCGCTGTTGCTGCTAAAATGGAACAGCTCTCCAAGAAGTTTCCTAAAGGGATAGAGTATTCGATTCCCTACGATACGACCGATTTTGTGAAAATATCCATTGAAGAGGTTCTCTTTACCCTCTTGGCTTCTATCGTTTTGGTAAGTTTGGTTATCTATCTCTTTTTGCAAAGTTCTCGTGCGGCATTGATCCCTATCCTCTCGATTCCTATCTCCCTTACAGGGGCATTTATCGGGATGTATCTCCTAGGCTATTCGATCAATACCCTTACCCTCTTCGGATTGGTTCTCGCCATTGGGATTGTTGTCGATGATGCCATTGTCGTTATCGAAAATATGGAGCGAATACTCCAACATGAGAAACTCTCCCCACGAGAAGCAGCGATCAAAGCGATGTCTCAAATATCAGGGCCTGTTGTCGCTATCGTCCTTGTAATGTGTGCCGTTTTCATCCCTGCTACCTTTATGGGGGGGATGACAGGACAGCTCTACAAACAATTTGCCGCAACCATTGCCATCTCCGTCGTCTTTTCAGGCTTTATGGCATTGACATTCGCCCCTGCTATTGGTGCGTTGATCCTCAAGCACCACGAGGGGGAGCCTGCTCGATTCTTTCGTTGGTTTAACCGTGTTTTCGGCAAAATGACCGATAACTATGTTCGCCGTTCAGGATTTATGATCCGTAAATCGTTCATCTTTTTACTCATCTATCTCTCTACGTACTTCTTTATCGCCTTTTTTCATAAAACACTCCCGAGTGCCTTTTTACCAATGGAAGATCAGGGGTATTTTATCACCGCGATCAATCTCCCCGATGGGGCAACAGCAAACCGTACATTGGAAGTTGTCAAACAGGTGGAGAAAATTCTAAGCACCCAAGAGGGAGTTGCCAAATACACGGCTATCACAGGACTTAATGTCCTCACTTTCTCCCAAGAGCCCAATGCAGCAGTTATCTTTACCCGTCTCAAACCATGGGATGAACGCACCACCAAAGAGCTCAAAGTTTTTGGTATTTTAGGGACACTGGCTCCTAAACTGGGTGCGATCAAAGAGGCAAAAGTTTTCGCAATGCCCCCTCCCCCCATTCGAGGGATGGGACCATCGGATATGTTCAGCTTGCGTCTTCTTCAACCGGGAGATAACAATGTCAGCCGTCTTGCCGAAACAACGACTGCTTTTGTAGGAGAATTGAGTCATGAATCAAGTATCAAAAATGCGTTTAGTACGATGAACATCACGACTCCGACCCTCTCGGTCGAAGTTGATCGTGAAAAAGCAAAAATGTTGGGACTTTCAGTAGCGGAGATTTTTCAAACCCTCCAAGCAACTATAGGATCAATGTACATCAACCAATTCGATAAAAATGGGAAGACGTACTGGGTACAAATGCAATCCGATGCTGCGTATCGTAGTAAACCTGAGGATATTGGACGTGGTTGGGTACGCTCAAGCAGTGGTAAACTCATCCCCCTCTCCAGCGTTATCAAGGTCACGATGTCCAGTGCCCCAAGCTCTATCGAGCACTTTAACGGTGTTTTGAGTACGACGATCATGGGCGCACCAGCACCGGGGCACAGCTCAGGAGAGATCATTAAAGTCGTTGAAAATGCCGGAGATACCCTCTTACCCACCAGTGCGGCTTACGATTGGGATGGTTTGTATCTCCAAGAGAAACTCGTCGGCTCTAAAGCGTTGATTATTATGGCTTTTGCCCTTGTTATGGTCTATTTGATTTTGGCGGCTCTCTATGAACGTTGGACTCTTCCTATATCTATTATGTTGGCGGTTCCGTATGGTATTATGGGAGCCTATACCGTTGTCTGGCTCATCCCGTTCTTGAACAATAATGTCTTTTTCCAGATAGGGCTCCTCACCCTTATCGCCCTCTCGGCCAAAAACGCCATTTTGGTGGTCGAGTTTGCGGAAGAACAACGTCTGCACGGAAAAAATATCTATGATGCGGCAATGGAGGCAGCACGTCTTCGGTATCGTCCGATGATGATGACTTCCTTCGCGTTCTTGGCAGGGATGTTACCGCTCATCTTTAGTTCTGGTGCAGGTTCTATGGGACGCTTTTCTATCGGTGTCGCAATGTTTGGGGGGATGTTAGCCGCAACCTTTATCGAACGGTACTTCATTCCGTTCCTATATTATTGGGTCTCAACCCTCAAAGAGAAAATTGCCCCCGAAAAAGGAGTTATCAATGAATAAATACTCACAATTCTATGGCTCACTAGCCCTCGCCCTCTTGATAGGTGGATGTTCGGCTATTGGTCCTGACTATGCCAAACCTACAACCCAAGTTCCTGAGAACTTCCGCTCTAACGATACCAACAACAGCGGACAACAAGCAGTCGATAAAGAGTGGTGGAAAAGCTTCGGTGATGCACACCTATCCGAAACCATCGAACAAGCTCTTCTCAATAATCAAGATCTACAAACCGCTGGAGCCTCCGTCGATTCACTCTTGGGTAAATTCGATCAAGCCAAATCGTATTTGTATCCACAAATCAATGGCAATGGTTCACTCGATAGAAAGGGAGTTAATAACGCATCTACGGGAGGAGTTCAACTTCGTGAAGGAGTCACCTCAACCTATGCTTCTTCCCTCTCCCTTGTAAGCTACGAAATCGATCTCTTTGGAAAAGTACGTCGTGCCAATGAAGCGGCACGTGCTTTGTTACTTTCCAGTGAATATGCGCGACAAACACTACGCCTCTCTATCGCATCGAGTGTTGCTGCATCGTACATCACACTCTCTTCACTTGAGGGGCAAATTACATTGGCTCAAGAAAATTTCAAAGCCTCTGCATCTATTGAAGAGCAAAGTGCCCTCAAATACCGTTACGGCTCTATCAATGAAAGCGTCTATCTTCAAGCGCAATCGGCGGCGCAGAGCGCAAAAGCAACGTTATCCCAACTTCAAGGTCTCAAAATTGCCGAAGAAGGACGATTCAATCTCCTTATGGGACGCAATCCACAAGCCGTTAAAACAACCTCTCTCGCATCCATTGAACTTCCCAAAGTCCCTGAAGCCTTACCAAGTACCCTCTTAGCGCACCGCCCCGATATTGCCATGGCGGAACAAAACCTCATCTCCGCCAATGCTCAAATAGGAATCGCCAAAGCTGCCTATTATCCTAGTATCAAACTCACAGGGATGTTAGGGATACAAAGTTTGGAGCTAAGTGATTTTATCACCAATCCCGCGAAAATTTGGGAACTCACCCCATCGGTAAGTATCCCTATCTTTTCAGCAGGGCTTATAGAAGGTGGAATTAAAATTGCCGAAGCAGAACAACGTAAGACTCTTTTGCAATACCAAAAAGCCATTATTACCGCATTCAACGATGCCGATACCGCTATTGGTCAAAACACCCAAGCCAAACAGCAATTGAATTTCCAAATTGCCAGCCAAAAAGCAATCCAAAAAGCATTCGAGCAAACCAAGCTACGCTATAAAGTGGGAACAATTGCCTACAGCGATCTCCTTTTGGTTCAACAACAATGGCTCCAAGTATCGCAAAGTACCCAAATCGCCAAACAAAATGCCCTTATAGCCAGTATCAATCTTTATAAAGCATTGGGCGGAGGATGGGATTCAAGTGATAATGCCCTCCCAAAACTGAGTCTGCTTCCTTCGGGCAGATAGGATGACTATTCGCGTTTATTACGAAGATACCGATGTTGGTGGTGTTGTCTATCACTCTAATTACCTCAACTTTTGTGAGCGTGCGCGAAGTCAGCTTTTTTTTGATGCAGGGCGTTCCCCTATTTTAGAAGGAGGACACTTTGTAGCAAAACATATAGAAGCTGATTATATTAAAAGTGCTAAGTTCGCAGATGTTTTGGAAGTTAAAACAAGATTATTTCAACTAAAAAATGCCTCGTTCACGTTGGTGCAGCAAATTTTCAGAGAGGAAGAGAAGCTTTTTGAGATGAAAATTCTTCTCGTTTACCTTGATTTTGAGGGGAATATGTGTAGAATCCCCAACGCAGAAAAAGAGTTTCTTTCTACGATTAACTATGAGGATTAAAGTCTCCCTAGCAACTCAACTTTTTTGCTATTAAACTCATCCTCTGTAAGGGCTCCACTATCACGTAGTTTAGAAAGTTTTTCAATGAGCTGGATAATAGCATCCCCTGAGTCATTTGGTACATTGTGAGCTTCTGTAAATACAGGAGTATGCACGATGGGAGCTGGAGTTACGACATCATTATAGAGTGGCTGTGCAAAATTAACGTGCGGTGCGGGAGGAGGAACATTACCTGCTCCTGAAATGATAGGAAGACTTGAAACTGCAATTGTTCCGTACTGACTTGAAAAGGTCAGTGATGTATCTCCCCCTTGTTGTTGACTCACCCCACCGATGTTATGATTGAGAGTGTCATATACGGTGATTTGACCATTGGACTCAATAGCAAGTCGATTAGGAAATACGGCATAACGGATATTATTTTGACCACCGCTGCTAAAAGGGATACCCAAATCAGTGGGCCACCAATGGCTACTTCCGGGTG
>CANMHZ010000032.1 GCA_947497635.1 Helicobacteraceae bacterium
CTTCAATTAATGTGGCTGTTTTGAGATACAACATTTTGAGATACGCTTCACGGTCGCTATTAAACGCTTCCCCCATCGCGACATCCATCATCTCCCCAACAGAGAGTTTGGTGACTGATTCGGCGATAGAGCGGGCGATAGCAGGATCAAACGAGGTCAAAGAGCTAAAAGCTTTGGAATACAAAATATCCCCTAACATAATTGCCATTTTAGAACCATGCGTCGCATTCACTGACGCTGTTCCGCGACGGGTCATTGCCTCATCAATTACATCATCATGAAGCAAACTTGCCGCATGAATCAGCTCAACAATTGCTCCCAATAATGGCGCATCAGGATGAACGGGTGCAATGGTCAGGATAAGACGCGCACGTAAACGCTTACCCCCTGAAAGTTTTGAAAATAGTTCACCAGCTTGCGGAAAATCAATTTCGGCAATCAATTGATGTATAATGGCTTCAACACGCTCTAATATCACTTTTTTGCTTCCTTACTCACATAATCCGCTTTAATTCTATTTTCTCTATCAATAAGAAAAAAATCAAACTGCGCTGTTTTATTCACATCATCAAATTTTTTAAACACCACAAGACCGTATGGAACATCCCGCTCACTCTTTACAGCCCCCAAAAGACGTTTATGAAAAGCTTGATGCCTATCGAGATCCAGCATATGCTGTCCTACAACACGATCAAAATTTTCATGAACGACCAATTTCTTATCCGTATAAAGTGTCCAGCGCCAGAAAAAAACTCTCTCTAACTGAGGAGAAATTGATTTTATTACAATTTTAGCAAATTCATCTTTTTTAAGGATAAAAGTTTTCGTCTCTCGCCAAGGTTCTGCATTTAAAGTGAATACAAAAACCCCAATCAGAAAGAAAACTTTAACCACAAAAAGCCTACTCGTTTCGACTTAGAACATTCCCCACTGAAATAATATAGAGATTTTTGGTCATATCCACCACTTCATCTGCACGACTAAAAGTTGCTTCATGAATCACGGCATCAATATGATCTTCACCGTGTTGATCTTGCAATAACATCTCCATAACCGCCATACGCTCCATCAAACGCTCAAGTTCATTTTGAACTAAATCACGGTTGGCAGCATAAACGATGTCCATAAACTTGCTCCGAGGAGAACCTTGAAAAATATCGTCTTCATCATCAAATAAGTTGTACATAAATAGACTCCAATAGTAAAAGGGCGATTATAGCATAATGAAAATAAAGGGGGTTTATTTCTTCTTTTTTCTGCTAATATTGTAAAATGCGATATAAATGCGATAATAACATAATTAGCTAATTTATTCTTGACTAAAGGAATTCTATGACGTACAGATATATAGGTCGTCAACCAATCATTGACATACGGGCTAAAATCGTTGCCTACGATCTACTTTATCGCGAAAATGAGGTTAAAAATAACAGCAATCTAACAGTAGCAGTTATTAGTAATCTACTCGATGCATTGAGCATTGAGACTATATTGGGGAAAAATATTGGATTTTTACGAGTTGATAGCGAATTTTTCGAATACGAAATCATCCATTCCCTGCCAAAGGATAAAATTGTTTGCGCACTTCTTGCTGATACTCTCATTGATGAAATACTGCTAGAACGATTATTACTCTTAAAAAAAGAGGGGTACCAATTTGCACTAAGCGATTGTCTCTACAATAGTGAAACGGCTGAAAATTTTTCCCCGTTATTGCCTTTTATTGATTACCTCAAAATTGATGTCACACAAAGTGATTTATCCCTCGTAAAAAAGAATCTTTCACTGTTTCACAGTTATGGCATCAAACTTATTGGTACAAAAATTGAAACCCATGAAATGTATGAGCTATGTCGCTCAATAGGATTTGATTATTTTCAAGGCTACTTTATTTCAGAACCAAATATTATTAAAAATGCGGTATTGTCCCCCGAATATGAAGGAATCATCCGTCTCTGGAATCTTTTGCAGCGCGATACTGAAATTCCTGAACTTGTTGATGCCTTTCAAAGTAATCAAGGACTAAGTATAAAACTTCTTCATTTTATCAATTCAGCCGCATTTTCTCTCCGAAACCCAGTTTCATCAATAGATCATCTTTTGCGACTTATGGGGCGTAATCCTCTTGCACAGTGGATAATGTTAATGATGTTTACCGAGGAAGCCAAGAGTAGTAATGCGCGTGTTCCACTCGTTTTGATGGTGATTAATCGTACGGAGCTAATGAGCGGTTTATTAACCCTCATAAAACCGACGGCAACTCGGGAAGAAAAATCGACAGCTTATTTTGTAGGGATGCTTTCTCTTATCCATCTTCTTTTCCATATGCCACAAAGAGAAGTTCTCACTCGACTAAACATCTCCCCTGCTATTGAACAAGCTTTATTTACAGGAGAAGGTATTTTTGGAGAAATACTAAATTTAGTCCGTTCCATAGAGATTTTCGATATCGAATCCATTGAAGCATATTTAAAAACAAAAGGGCTTTCTTATACCCATATCCAACCTTTGATCAATCAATCAATGGAAAAAGTTAACGCGTTCGAGAAGGAGATGGAGGGATGAAAATATATATTCTCAAATGGTTGATGTTCAGCGTATTGGCAATTTTTGTGACAGATATTGATGCCAAGGAAGCCAAAGGATATAAAATTATTTTGGTTTCGTGTCAAGAGTTTAACGAAGCAAAAAATCAAATGAACCTGTTGGGAGGAAAGCTTTCGAAAGAGGATTGGGATATTCAAAAGAAATATGGATATGCAATAGTTGCCCGTCCCTCTGGAAAAGTATTTATCGTAGCAATTGAGCCATTAGCAACAAAAGAGGCTGTCAGTAGTGTACGTAAACAATTCAAGAAATTTTATCCTGATTCTTATTCTAATGGTTATTTTGGTCCGACAGAGGGGTCTGTAGTATTGTCCCCTCCCTTGGAGAAAACAAAAAAAGAGAGTCTCCTTATTCAAAAAAATCCAATCTTAGCCCCTCCCGTAGGCAAGCCTCTAGTAAAATTGGAATGGGTTATTACTGTATTAGGCTTGATTGCCATAGCAATATTTTTGACTCGCATACGCAAGAGTGCTCAGGCTACTACGGCTGTATTCCAAAAAACAAAAGATGAAAAATCACAAGCTACTCCAAAAGAAGCGCAGACAGAGATAAAAAAAATAGATTCCGGAAATATTGCGCAAGAGGATATTTTTTACGCGCTTAAAAAAAATAGATTCTTTAAAATGTTAGTTGACGAACTCAAAGGAGCGGCAGATAGACGAGAAGAGCAGCAATGCTACGATATTGTCCAAGAGATGCACCGGTATGAAAAGAAATTCCAAACAAGTCATATTCTCATTGAGATGGAAGAACTAATCAATTCAAAAAAGTTCAGACAACTTTCAGAATTTATTGCTTTACAAAAAAAAGAGCTTTAATATAGCGTATCTAAGATCTTACTCTTATAAATCATCTGCTCCACTTTGGCGCGAATGATACGATTTTCTTCTTTGAGTGCATCGTGCTCTCGGTTAAGCGTTGAGATTTCTCTACTATGAAAATAAATTTGCGTTTGGATAAATATTTTTGGAAAAACAACACCAAGAACTACAAACATTCCGATAAAAACATTCCGTAAGAATCGTGAATCCATTGTCTCATCTGGAGCAATAATCGATTGAGTTTCGTCTAAAAGTGCACTTTTGTCGTTCATAAAAAACCTATCTGTTTATTTCAAAAATTCGTAATTTTGCACTTCGGCTACGAGAGTTAGCCCGTAGCTCATCTTCTTGAGCCGTTAGCGGTTTTTTAGTAATCACTTTACCAATAGAGTGATTATTTCCACACGTACATCGCATCGCATCATCGGGACATCGACAATTTTTCGCCCACTCTACAAACCGTTGCTTAACAATCCGATCCTCAAGGGAATGAAACGTAATAATCCCCACCCGCAACTTTTTTAATGAAGAGTTTTCAATAGCATCAAGCAAACGCGTAAGCTCACCTAACTCATCATTTACCTCAATACGAATTGCTTGCAATACAAGGGTGCTTGGATGAATTTTCTTACCCTTAGGCATTAAATGAAAAATCGCTTTAGAGAGCTCCTTTGAAGATTCAAACGGTCTTTGTTTTACGATAGTTTCAGCGACGATACGAGCATTCGTCACCTCCCCGTATTCGCGTAAAATCTTCTCTAATGCACTTTGCCCATATTCATTCACCACTTCATACGCACTTAGTGGTGCATTAGGGTTCATCCGCATATCCAGTGTGTCACTTTCATACGAGAATCCCCGTTCTCGCTGATCGAGTTGTAACGACGAAACCCCAATATCCGCTAAAATACCGGAAATTTGATCTTCTTTTTCACAGAGAAGTGCTTCCGCAACCACTGAAAAACGCCCGTGACGAATCTCGATACGATCACCGTACGGTGACAAACGCTGTGTTGAAAATGCAATAGCCGTCGGATCTTGATCGATTCCAATAACCTTTCGCGTAGGCTGTGCATCAAGCAATAACGAAGTATGCCCACCATATCCCATCGTACAGTCTATTATAAACCCTTCCGTACATGGAGCATACGCTTCGACAACTTCACGGTACAACACAGGAATATGAGGGATTTCTTTCACAAACGACCTTTTATTTAATCATGGGAAATTATACACAGTGGACGTTTAAAGCTGACTCAATGGCATCAAAAACAGTTGTAAGTTCATCAACCGTGATAATATACGGAGGCATCACATAAATGACATTTCCCAACGGGCGAATCAAGACTCCCAATCCCAAACAGTGGCGATGAAGCTTCACTCCAATACGCTCATTTGAATCAACTTCTTGAAGCTCAATGACCCCTATCATCCCACATTGCCGAATTTCTTTGACCTCCTTACGATTTTTAAACCGTAAAAGTTCTTTTGCAATAGCGTGTGATAATACTTTGTTTGACTCAATAACATTTAGATTTTCAAAAATATCCAATGTCGCATTTGCAGCCGCGCAAGCAAGGGCATTACCCGTATAACTGTGTGAGTGCAAAAAAGTCCGATAGGGGTCATAATCGCAATAAAATTCATTATAAATAGCCTCATGCGTCATCACGACCGACAGGGGAAGGTATCCCCCCGTTAGACCTTTGGATAGGATCAAAAAATCAGGGGTTATATCGGCTTGCTCACACGCGAACAATGTTCCCGTTCGTCCAAAGCCTACCATAATCTCATCAGCAATAAAATGAACCCCAAATTCTTCACACAATTTTTTCGCTTTCGTTAAAAAAGAGGGGTGATACATCACCATCCCCCCTGCCCCCTGAACCAACGGTTCCACGATTAATGCGGCGATTTCATCACTACGCTCGCTTAAAAGGAGTTCAAACGCTTCAATTGCTTCATTGGCTGCTTCCATACTTTGATTTTTCGGTACGGGCGTTTGTACAGAATGGATCAGAAGTGGAGCATACGTCTCTTTATACAATGCCACGTCACCAATAGAAAGAGCACCAAGGGTTTCCCCATGATAGCTATTGGAGAGGGAAACAAATAACCCTTTTGTAGCGCCCCTATTTCTATGAGCATGATACGACATTTTCAAAGCGACTTCAATCGCACTCGAACCATTGTCAGCGTAGAAACAACGACTTAATCCTTGGGGAGCTAATGCTACCAAACGCTCCGAGAGACGAACTATCCCCTCATGCGTAAAACCCGCAAGAATTACATGTTCTAATGTATCCAACTGCTCTTTTATTTTGCTATTGATATAAGGGTGAGCGTGACCAAATAAATTGACCCACCAACTACTAATTCCATCGAGGATACGATGCCCTTCAATGTCCTCCAAATATACCCCAGCCCCTCGTCCAATAGGGATTATAGGAAATGATTCATGATCTTTCATTTGCGTACACGGATGCCACACAACACTCATATCACGCTTCGATAATGTTTGATTGGTCATTTTGACTCCCTTAATGAACTGTTTTTTCAGAAATACACGAATATTGTGGTATTAAAATCCATTTTCATAGAAGTTTAATGCTAAAAACACTAGAATATCCTAATTTTACCCTATAAATTAAAGGTTTAGACAATAATGATCACATGGATGCAGCGCCACAGGAAATATCTCGTCATTACAATATGGGTTTCAACCATCGCTTTTATTGGTGCAGGCTTCGTAGGATGGGGGCAGTATGATTACGGTGATAAGGCAGGAGCTGTTGCTAAAGTCGGAAGTGTAACCATAACAGCTGAAGAGCTTCAAAAGTCGTACGGCAATCTTTTTAACCAATACAACCAGCTCTTTCAAGGCAAATTGGACGAACAGAAAGCAAAAGAATTTGGATTGCAACGCCAAGCCCTCAAAATGCTGACGGATCAAGCGCTTGTTCTCAATTTGGCGGCGAGCTATGGCCTTCAAGTAAGTGATGATGAACTTTTGAGCCTTATAAAATCTCAAAGTTCATTCGTGAAAGATGGAGTTTTCAATAAACAGCTCTATACCGATATCCTTCGCCAAAATCATCTCAACACAAAAGAGTATGAAACGTCAATGCGTCGTGAGCTATTGATTCAAAAAACGCTCTACCTCTTTGCTCCAACCATTAGCCCAATGGAAAAATCAACAGTGGCGTACGCGATGGGCGTGGCGGACAAAGTTGAGTACAAACAACTTACCACTGATTCGGTCTCAATTGTTCCTGATGAAGTTGCTTTAAAAGCGTATTGGGAGAAAAATAAAGCTCAATTTAAAAAGCCGGCAAGTTATGAACTTTCATTGGTCCGTTCTCCTATTGTTGCTACCCTCAGTGATTCTGACGCTGAAAAAGAAGCGCTTAGACGTTATATTGATTTCAAAAAGGGCTCTCTCCCCGCAACTATTACCATAGAGAAAATGAGCCTTACCGCTGATTCTACGACGTTTTCTCCTGAACTTATAAAAGAAATCGCAGGATTAAGTTCGACTAAACCTTTCTTGAAACCACGAAAAGTTAGGAATGACTACGTTATTATTAAACTCAACAAAGCAAATCCATCCTCTTCCAAAACATACGAAGAAGCAAAAGCAGAAGCAATGGTTGGCTATAGTGCCGAAATGAAAAAAAGTAAGCTTCAAGAATTAGCACAAAATAGTTATAAAAGCTTTCATGGGACAATAAGTGACTTTATCACAAACAAAGAGAATACCTCTTTGGCAGGATTACCAGCAGCTGAATCAGCTGAATTTATCAGCAAGCTCTTTACTTCCAAAGAAAAACAAGGATTTTTCACTTTAAAGTCAGGAAATGTTATGCTTTACACTATTTTGGAACAAAAATTGCTTCAAGATCCAAATATAGCTGATGAGAATACTGTTATGAAATTAAAGGGAAATGTACTCAATCAAAAGCTACTAAAAATGCTTGAGAGTAAGTATCCAGTTGAAATCTATGCAAAGGGGATTTGATTTTGAAACGAACGGTTTTAGCCATTGATATCGGTTCGACGAAAGTCTGTGCCATTATTGCCGAGATTAGTGACGATAATAGTGCCCAAATAATTGGTGCAGGTATTGCCAAAGCGCAAGGTCTTCGAAAAGGGAGTATCACTAATATTGAGCTTGCTTCCAAATCGATTAAAAGTGCTCTTAATGATGCCAAGCGAGTAGCGGGAACGGATTTAAAGAGTGCTATCGTTACTATTTCTGGTGCTTATACTAAGAGTCTTAATTCTAGTGGTATCGTTAATATTCCAGACAAAGAGATTACGCTCAAAGAAATCAATCGAGTTATGCATACATCACTGTATAACGCGAATATCCCCAATGAATTTGAAGTGCTTCATGCGCTTCCATACAATTTCAAAGTAGATGATCAAGACTTTATTGAAGATCCACTGGGGATGAATGCGTCACGTTTGGAAGTTGAGACTCATATTATTACAACCGTTAAGAGTAATCTAAATAATCTTCGCAAGGCAGTAAAAGCTGCAGGTGTTGATGTTGAGAGTGTTGTTCTAAGTGGATACGCTTCCGCGATTGCTGTCTTGAACCCTGATGAAAAAGAGTTGGGTGCTGCAGTTGTGGATATGGGGGGAAATACGAGTAATATCGTTATTCATTCCGGACATGGAATTCGTTATAACGATTTTCTAGGTGTTGGTTCCAATCATATTACGAATGATCTCTCTATGGCATTGCACACACCGCTTCAAACGGCAGATAATGTCAAAATGAACTACGGTTCCCTTTATGCTCCAAGTAATGATTTAATCGAACTTCCTGTTATTGGGGATGAGAATACGACCCATGAAGTTTCCTTGGAAGTGGTACATAACGTCATCTATGCACGAGTAGAAGAGACCTTGATGATTATTGCTCAATCCATTGAGAAAAGTGGACTTAGAGATCATTTGGGGGCAGGTGTTGTTCTTACAGGTGGATTTACCAAAATCGAGGGGCTTCGAGAACTGGCTGTTGCCATTCTTGACAATATGCCTGTACGCCTTGCAAAACCCTCTGATATGGGGGGACTGTTTGATACATTACGTGACCCCGCATACTCGGGGGCAGTAGGACTTATCAAATACTCAGCTGGTGGATATACTCGTTATGAAATAGATGTCAATAAACGAATGCGTCATGCAGGAGAAGAGATACACTATAACGAGGCTCCAAATATTGAGGATGAGCCTCTTAACTCGTATATGACCCATCAATCGCCACAACAGTCAGTGCCAGTTCAACGCTCTGGAAGTACACCTAAAAGTGCACCTAAAGTGAATGTAGAACCCAAGCAAAAAACAACAGAGTTATCAAAAATGCTTGGCCTTGGCAGTAAGTCAGATGCCAAGAACGATGAACCCAACCCGATTTCCAAGTTTTGGAATTGGGCAACCCAATTATTTTAAACACACCTAGGAGCAAGCATGGAACCATTTTCAATACAAGAATCAACAACATTAACAGGGGCGCGGATTGTAGCAGTCGGTGTCGGCGGCGGCGGTGGAAATATGATTGGGCATATGCTCAAAGAGCAAATCCCTGGAATTGAACTTATTATTGCCAATACTGATGCACAAGCATTGGATAAATGTACAGCCTCAACAAAGATACAAATTGGGGTTAAGCTAACTAAAGGTTTAGGCGCGGGGATGAAGCCTGACGTGGGTAGAGAGTCTGCGTTGGAAAACTTTGAAGATTTAGCACGTGCTTTGGATGGTGCTGATATCGTTTTTGTTGCTGCAGGATTGGGCGGTGGTACGGGTACGGGTGCTGCTC